>DASTGW010000663.1:0-2010 GCA_035718705.1 Terriglobales bacterium
TGGGGAGAGGGATCGTTTATCTCGTAAAATCCTTAGAATCTATAACTTAAATGCGAAGTCCTTTGCCTTCAGTAAAAATGGGCAGACTTTCCCCGTAAGTATTGATTCCAGGGAACCCCTTGGGGGTAGGGTAAAGAAGGATTTTGCAGTGCGGCAGATTGGAGATTGGAGTTGGTCCTGCAATCACCAATCACCAGCCCCACTGTCTTTCGGGTTATGACCTCGAGCTATCGTCCGAACCGCCCAGCACCACCCGTCGTCCTTGAATTCGATAGTTTTCACCAAGAACCAGATTGATGGCCTCGGTGTAGGCCGCGTGTTCCTGGTCGAGGATGCGCGCGGAGAGCGTGTGGTCGTCGTCGTCGGGCAACACGGGCACCACTTTCTGGACGATGATCGCGCCGTGGTCCAGGAATTCGTCGACGAAATGCACAGTGCAGCCGGAAACTTTCACGCCGTAATCGAATGCCTGCTTTTGGGCATCGAGTCCAGGGAAAGCCGGAAGCAACGATGGATGGATATTAAGGATCCTCTGCGGGAAGGCGCGAATGAACTCCGGCGAGAGCAGGCGCATGTATCCGGCAAGACAGACAAGATCGACGTTCGCTTGCTTCAGGGCATCGATTACTTCGGCGTCATGTTGCTCGCGTGCCTTGCCTTTCGAGGGAATCGAGATTGCGTTCAACCCGAGCTTACGGGCATGTTCCAGACCGGGTGCTTCCGGACGGTTGGAGATCACGGCTGAGATCCGCGCGGGGATGACGCCACGCTGCACGTTATCGGCGATGGCCATAAAGTTGGAGCCGCGTCCGGAAAGCAGGATGCCGAGGTTCTTCATTGCGGCTATTTTTTCACCACCGAGACGCAGAGGCACAGAAAATTTGATGGCTACCCACCAGATGTGAACAATCGGGATGTGAAGCGGCTCTGGTGGTATGCGTTTTTGTTATTGGCAGTGAACTCGGCATGGGCGCAGCAGAAGACGCTGGCTGAACGACTCGGCTACCCCGCGGATTCGCGCTTGCTGATCGTGCAGGCTGACGTCGGGATGATGCACTCGATCAATCGAGCCGGGTTTGAAGCGCTCGAGAAGAAACTGATCACCTCGGCAACGATTCTGGTTCCGTGCCCGTGGTTCCCGGAGGCCGCTGCTTTTGCGAACACGCATCCTGATCTGGATTTCGGATTGCACCTGGCGCTGAGCAGTGAATGGCGTCCGTACCGGTGGGGCCCGGTGAGTGGGAAGACGGCGGTGCCGAGCCTTGTCGATACTGACGGGTATTTCCCGCCCACAGAAGACATCGTGTACCGGAACGCCAAGGCCGAGGAGGTCGAACACGAGTTTCAGGCGCAGATCGACAAAGCGAAGCAGGCAGGCGTGCGCGTTACGCACGTGGATTCGCACATGAGCGCGGTGTTTGGTTCGGAGATGCTGTTCGACGTGTATCGACAAGTAGCCGAGCGCAATCACCTCTTGTATTTGCTGCCGCGTAGTTCGAAATTTGCGAAAAACGCGCAGGCCGATGCAATCGTGACCGATCGCGAGATGCAGATGCGGCCCGGCATTCCTGCCGACAAATGGCTGGACTGGTACAAGCGACAGCTTTCCGCATTGCCGCCGGGTGTCTATCAACTGGAAGTACATCTCGGCTATGACGATGAAGAGCTGCGCGGAGCGACGGAGGGTCGCGACTGGGGCGCGAAGTGGCGGCAGACGGACTGGGACGTGGTGCGCAGCCCTGAATTTCAGCAGTTCCTTCGGGAACAGAAATTTGTGCTGATCAACTGGAGAGATTTGGCGAAGGCTGCTGCCAAAAACTAGCCCCGGCTCGCACCGGGGGCTCAAGTAGATAAGCGGTGGAAGAGCTAGGTGTACATCACCTTCTTCTCGCCTTTGATGATCTTGCCGATCGTGAAGCCCTTCTCGCCCGCGCGTTCGAGCACGGTCTGGACCTTCTTGAACTTCTTCGGCGGGACCACCAGCACCATGCCCATGCCCATGTTGAAGGT
>DASTGW010000664.1:0-2690 GCA_035718705.1 Terriglobales bacterium
CCGCTTGAGCTGGACGTTCTCTTCTTCCGCCCGCCGGCGCCCGATCGCAGCTCGCACATCAGCAAGCAACTTCTCGTTGTCCCAGGGCTTCTGGATGAAGTTCGTCGCCCCGCTCTGCATGGCGGCGACGGCGTTCTCAACCGTTCCATAGGCCGTGATCAGGATGACCGACAGCGACGAGTCGCGATCACGAATCTCGCGCAGAACTTCGATGCCGTTCTTATCGGGGAGAGCGAAGTCGAGCAGCACAAGGTCGTAGGGCTGTTCGGAAATCCGGTTCAGTCCCTCTTCCCCCGTCTCGGCGGTATCGACCTGGTAGTCCTCCAGTTCCAGCAACGTTTGGAGGGACTCGCGAATCGCCATTTCGTCATCGATGATCAGAATGGTGCCAGAAGTAGCGCCTTCGCTCATAAATGGGTGCCGGGAGATAACTGCGGCTTCAGACATTGACAGCCTTTCTCATGAGCGGGAATTCGAGGTGGAACGTCGTGCCCTCGCCCACGCGGCTTTCGACCTGAATTTTTCCCGCATGTTCCTGAATGATTCCGTAAGTCACTGACAATCCCAATCCTGTTCCCTTGCGTCCTTCTCGACCACCATTCTTTGTGGTGAAGAACGGATCGTAGATCCTCTGGATATGTTCCTGCGCGATGCCGGCTCCCGAGTCGGAAACCATGACCCGGACGTTATCGCCATTCGACGTGGCAACACGGATCACGCCTCCGTTCGGCATGGCATCCTTCGCGTTCAAGAAGAGGTTCAGGAACACCTGTTGCAGCTTGCCGGAGTTGCCATAGATCGTCGGCAAGCCGTCGTACAACTTTTGTTCGACTTTCACGTGCGCCGTCTTGAGCTGATGTTCAAGCAAGGCAAGCGTTTCGTGAATGATCTTGTTCAGATCCACTTCGCTGAACTCGGTGCCGCTTGTGCGTGAGAAGTTCAGCAAGCTGTTCACGATCTCCGACGCACGGAAGGTCTGCTTGGTGATCTTCTCCAGAACGGCCGCCTTCTTCTCGTCACCATTGAGCTGCTTCTGCAGCATCTGGGCGTAGGACGAGATAACCGCGAGCGGCGTATTTACCTCGTGCGCGACGCCCGCCGCCAGCAAGCCGATTGACGACATCTTCTCCGCCTGCGACAGCTGAGACTCAAGATCGATCCGCTCGGTGATGTCGTCCACGATGATCAGACGCCCAATCACGTTGAACTGCTTCGTCACCAGCGGCGCAATCGCAATGTTCGTCGTTCGCGCATCACCTGCCGGCGTGTTGAGGCGGAACTTATAGAGATTGTGAATGCCCGGCGTCTGGCGTACGCGATAAAACTCCTGCGCGAATGCGGCAGGGAAGACTTCGCCAATCGGCTGGCCAAGAGCTTCCGATCGCGGCGTCGCATACATCACTTCCATCTGCGAGTTCCAGAACTCGACTCGGTCTTCCAGGTCGACAGCCAGCACGCCTACGCTGATCGACTCCACGATGTTTTCGTTGAAGTCCTTCAGCCGCTCATACTCCACAACCTTTTGCTGCAACGAGGCGTACAGCCGAGCATTCTGGATGGCAATGCCGATGTAGCCAGCCAGTGTCTCGAGCAGCTCAACATCTTCGCTGGAGAGGAAGTCCCCGTCAGAGGTCTTACCCAATCCAAGGAAAGCGATCGTGTTTCCTTGCACGGTGCAGGGAATGAAGTAGTTCAGATCAAGTCGTGCGATCGTGAACTGCGCCCCTGGCGTCTCGCGCACAACTTGATGGGTATTGTCGAAGAATAGGTGCCCGGCAGTGTCTTCCGGACGGGGAACCGTCAGGAAGCTCAAGTCCAAATTACCCGATTCCGACATCCCGAACGACTTTGCCAGCACGAACGATCCATCTTCCTGGGCCAGGAAAATCGCCATACGCGCGACCAGCAACGTCCGCGACAGGCGATCGATGACCGAACTCATCATGCGATCGATATCGACCTGCGCGCTCAGTTCGCGACCGAACTCGATCAAAGTGCGCCGGTAGTCATAGCGCTTGCGATAGAAGAAGCGGTCCAGCTTTTCCTGGAACCAGTTCTTCATCGGATCAAAGAGGAGCGCCGTGACCACCATCGCGGCAATCAGTCCACCAGGGCCTGCGTTGGGCAGACGAGCGTGAACAATCTCAGCCGCAAGTCCTACCACGCCAAAGTACATGCCGGCGATAAACGCCGCCGCCAGCGTATAAGCCATGCCACGCTTGAAAATCAGGTCAACGTCCATCAGGCGGTAACGGAAGATCGCGTAGCCAAAGGTCAGCGGCAGGAATACCAGCGACAGCACCGAGAGCTTCATCAGCGCGCCCGGCGTGCTGCCGTTCAGGTAAGGGATCACGTAGAACAGCGTGTACGGCAGGATGGCAAGCGTCGCTCCGCGCGTGACCCACTTCATCTGTTGGCGCAGGATCGGCGTCTGTGCGTGATAGTAGCTGTGCCACAGCACGGCGACCGAGGCCAGGAAGTAGAGCGCGAGATACGTCATCTCGGCTCGATCCAGCGCAAAGCGTAAAACTTCACTGGGCTCGACCAGTACGAATGCAGCAACATGCAGGCCCAGGAACAAAACTGCCGGCAGATAGCTGGTCGGAATCAGCCATTTACGCTCGGTTACAAGCCGCTTCTTCTCCGGGAAGGTAAGGACGAAGTGCAGGAACAGCGCCGGCTGCAGCAGG
>DASTGW010000665.1:0-15939 GCA_035718705.1 Terriglobales bacterium
GACCGCTTGTGGTTCTTCGCAGGGTTCGCACCTTACTTCCAGTCGTTGTCGAGAGCGGTGGATTTCAAGGGCAATGGCGGGGTACAGACCTTCACGCAAGACCAGAAGTCGTACTTCGGAACCACGCGCCTCGACGCGCAGTTGACTCAGAAGATTCGTGTGTTCGGTTCATGGTTAACGCAGGGTGTTCGTTCAAACGGGGTCAACCTGCCGGATCCGGATTCACTTCAGGGTTTCACGAACAGCACGATCTCTACGCCGCTTACCAATTACTCGCACTCGCTCGGGTTTTCCGCGCCGAATCAAACCGTGAGTGTGGGCGCAGACTACACGGTAACTCCGCGAATTGTTTCTACCACGAGGTTCGGGTACTTCTTCGAGAACTACCATGACTTCGGATGGCCCACGGCGGGTACTGACTATTCGTGGCGTACGACGGGACTTCCACCGGCCACGGACTACGCCGGCAATCCGTTCCCCGCAGCTCTGCAACAGGCGGCCGGAACCGAAACAACTCCTTTCTCGCAGAACTACACGGTCAGGAATGCCAACAAACACTGGCAGTTCAACCAGGACGTAGCGATGTTCAAGAGCGGCTTGCTGGGAACTCACAATTTCAAATTTGGCTACCAGTACAACCAGCTCAGCAATGACATTAACCAGAACGGAAACGTTCCCTACGTGCGTCTCTATCTCCATCGTCCGTGGTCGCCATTGACGGGAACCGGCGTTGCCAATTGCGCAGCTCTCAAGGCGCAGAATGGAGCCTGCGCGGGTCAGGAAGGTTACCTGCGAGTTCAGGATTTCACCACCCAAGGCAGCGCAACCGATACCAACCATGCCCTGTATTTCCAGGACGCGTGGACGATTGGAAAAGGCCTGACCATCAACGCGGGATTACGAGTGGAGAAAGAACAGATACCTGCTCCTGCCGGAAACGTGTTGGCAGGTCACACGATCGATTTCAGTTGGGGTGACAAGATCGAGCCCCGCGTTGGACTCGCGTGGGACCCCTTGCAAAACGGCAGAATGAAGGTGTTCGCCAGCTACGGCGTGGTGAACGACGTAATGAAGTTGTTGCTGGCGATGACCTCATTCGGCGGACAGGCTTATGAGGAATGTGCGTATGCTCTCGGTCCGCAGTTCAATCCAGCCACGGCGAGTGCTACCTTCGTTAACGGCAGAGCATGTCCGAGCGCGGCGGCCACCGTGGGAGCGAACTGGACAGGTGGTACGGTTCCGGCTGGCCTCTCGCTTATCGAGAACGTAAACCTGCGTCCGTTTGAGCCGGTCGCGCCCGGAGTAAAGCCTTACCGGCAGCACGAATCGGCGTTCGGCGTTGACGTCCAGCTTTCGAAGAACTACTCGCTCGAAACTCGCTGGGACCGTCGACGGTTGGATCACGTTCTGGAAGATGCGTCGCTGACCGATGTCAATTGGGGCGAGACGTACACCATCGTCAATCCGGGCGAGGGAGTGAACAGAACCCTGAACGGTTATGCGAACTACCTCGGCTCATTGGGCGAAGTGTTCGGAGTCCCCGGATGGGCCTTCGATTCGGCGGCCTTCGGCACGTGCAACGGTTGCCCGAACAATCCCAAAGCCTATCGCAGCTACGATGGCCTGGAGTTCCGGCTTTCGAGAGCCAGTTCGAACCGCTGGTCTGGATCCTTCAGCTACACCTACAGCAGGCTGCGGGGAAACTACACTGGGCTGACGACTACCGAACAGCTTGATGGATCGAATCCGGGACGCAACTCACCGGATACATCGCGCGCCTTCGATGAACCTACGGCTTACTTGCAAGCCAATGGATCTTCATCAAATGGTTTGTTGCCGACGGACCGGCCGAACACGTTCAAGGGATACGTCTTCTACAACCTGCACGAGGGACACCGAAATACCACCACCATCGGGCTGTTCCAGACTGCCTACCAGGGAACTCCGAAGTCGACGTACATGGACGTGGGCGGCGCGCTTCCGGGCCAACCGTCGTATGCACAGTACATCTTCGGACGCGACAAGTGGCTTGATCCAAGCCAGATCAGCATCGATCCCAGCAATGGTGCGATCACGCTTGGGAATCCGACTACTTCCCGCACCCCATGGTTCGTGCAGTCAGACATTAACCTGAAGCATGAGATCAAAGTCAGTTCCGCCGATGAAGCGAAAAGCATCGCCTTTGAATGCACTCTCACGAATGCCTTCAATCAGCATGCGGTGACCGCCTACTACATGGGAATGAATTCGACGGCGTTCGCAACGTCTTTGTCGCCCGGATCCGATCTCAATCAGGGCGCTCTGGGCTACCAGACAATCGAACGGGGCTATAGCCTTCAGCAATGGATCAACAGCTCGGCAAGTCCGATCACAGTGAGCAGCCAGTACGGCAAGCCCTCACTGCATCAGTTGCCGCGCACGATGCGACTGAAGGTGAGCTACCGGTTCTAGTCCGGGGTAAGATAAAGGGAAGAGAGCTGGAACCTCAGCTCTCTTCTTTTTTGTCTTCGGCAGGGAAGGTTTTGAGATGGATTATTCGAATATCGATGTAGTGATCTCGGCTGTGTATGACGTGATCTCCGGGCCAGCGGGGAAGCCCCGCGACTGGGAGCTGTTGCGCTCGCTGTATCATCCGGATGCGCGCCTGATGCCGGCCTGTTCGCCGAAAGATCAGCCGCCGCGATTACGCGTGCTGACCGTCGACGATTTCATTCATCGCGTGGAGGGTATTTTTGCTCGGGAGTCTTTCTGGGAGCGCGAGACCCGAAGAGAGTTGGAGGTCTTTGGGCGTCTCGCGCACGTGCTCAGTTACTATGAGTCCTTACATGATCCCAAGGGAAGCCCGTTCACCAGCGGAAAGAAAACTATGCAGCTCTATTTCGACGATAAACGGTGGTGGATTGTTAGCGCGATGTGGAATACAGAGAGAGCGGAATGATGTTCGTTCTATCCGGAGAGAGTTTCAAGTACCGATCTCATCTTCCGGACCGCTGGCAGGATCCTCTCCTTTGAGACACTTCCAAATCCCAACACCAGCCCTTGCTTTGCAGGTTCTCGCGAGTACAGTGGCGACAATGGCCATACCCACAAGCACTGTGCTTCTGCCGCTTTCGTTACGGCCTTGTCCGAAAGCCCTGGTGGAAGTGTCAGCAATAGGTGAAGTCCGGCGTTTGCTCCCTCCAGGCGGTAATGTCCGTTAACTTCTTTCTTGATGGAATGAACGAGAAGCTTGCGTCTCTCCGAGTAAGTCATCCGCATACGGCGGATATGCCGGGAATAATGCCCTTCGTTCATGAAGTCGGTTAGCACTGCCTGCACGATGTAAGGAGGATTTACATCCATGGATACTCGAACTGCTACGAAATGCTCAACCAGGTCCTTGGGGATGACAACATAGCCGACCCGGAGAGAAGGGAACAGCGTCTTGCTGAAGGTGCCGATGTAAATCACTCGCGCGTTCGTGTCGAGACCCTGCAATGACAGGATCGGGCTTCCTTCATATATATATTCGCTGTCGTAGTCGTCTTCGATGATCCAACCCCCGGAACGTTCCGCCCATTCAAGTAGCTGCAGTCGGCGAGACGAACTTAGCGTCACCCCCGTTGGAAACTGATGCGAAGGGGTGACCATTGCGACTCGGGCATCCGGGCACATTTCAATGCCGGCTTCAACATTCAGGCCTTCTTCGTCGACGGGCACCGGTACGAGCCTGCAATTCGACATGATCACGACGTTTCTGGCCAAGCGATAACCGGGTTCTTCTACCCAAACCGAGTCACCCGGATCTAAAAGCACACGCGTGGCTATCTCAATCGCTTGCTGCGACCCGCTTACGATCATGATCTGCTCGGGATCGCAGTTAACACCTCGAACCGTTCTCAAGTAGGCTGCGATCGTCGCACGGAAATCAAGGTTTCCGAGGGGATCGGAAAAATACATGGAACTCGCCCGAATATTCCGGGTATGAGAAGCGAACAGCCTGCTCCAGGCCGCAATCGGAAATTGATCGAGAGCGACTTGGCCCACGGCAAACGCGCCGCGACCAAACAACCACGGCGTTGGCTGAAAACGGGGAATGTCCGCTGATCGCTTGGAGATGTGGCGGGGCCCCAGTCGTTTTGCGGGGTTTGCCTTCGGGTTGCCTTCGGGCGGGGCATCGGGCAATGCACCGCAAACATAGGTGCCGCCTCCACGGTGCGTTTCCAGGTAGCCCTCGGCCGCGAGTTGAGCGAAAGCGTTGAGAGCGGTGATTCTGGATACTCGTAATTCACTGGCGAGCGCTCGGGTGGATGGCAGCTGTTGATGTGCCTTCAGGTTTCCTGACGTGATCGCGGCGCGAACTTGTTCGTAGATTTGCAGATGAAGCGGCTTGGCACTTTTACGGTCGAGAGTGATAAGTGGCAGGAAACCCGTAGAAATTTTGCGCATCTGTCGTTGGCCCTGGGGGACTCTTCTTTGACGAATTAAGGTTCAAGTCGTCACCTGCACGAGTGCTAGAAATTCGGATGAGGTCAGGAACTTTGCTCGCCTAAAGGTGAGATGCAGCAGGCCATGTTGCAGATCTCTACCGCCAAGGTTCTCAAGAAGCGAACTGCGGTGGACTGGTATTACCGGTTTGCACAATCCGGTCATTGGATATTCGACAAAGTTACTGCAATCTCGATTACCGGATGCATAGGGGCCGGCGGCTTCCGTGGAAACTACCAGAGCGAAGTCGTGCTCGGCGACATCCCCGAAACCTGCTGTGAAGGTTATGAAGAGGCATGTCCCGTCTGCGAAACCGATCTAAGGGTGGCTTGCGCATAGTTGCACTGGTGCTTGTCTGTTGGCTTCAGTGTTCAGCTCAGAGTGGTCCGGTTGCCGCCCCCGACGCGAACGAAACAGTGAAGCATTTAGCTGGCTTTTCTGTCGTGGAATTGCGTCGCTACTCCATCAAGGAAGGTGAGTGCGAGCATTTTGCTCGTTATTTCGAAGCTTATTTCCCGGAGGCCATGCAACAACTGGGAGCACTGGTCGCAGGCGAATTCCTCGAACGCGGTCACTCTGTATTTACCTGGATCCGTGAGTTCCACAACATGGACGAGCGTGCCAAGGCAAATGCCCTGCTGTACTACGGACCCGTTTGGAAAGAACATCGGACTTTGATGAACAGTATGATCACTGACAGTGACAATGTTTTGCTGCTACGGCCGCTTTCACCACAGAAAGGCGTCCTGGTCTTTCCGGCCGTTGATCCCGTTCGTGAAGAAAAAGGCGCTCAAGGGATCGTAGTAGCCCAGATTTTTCGCATTCAACCTAACCAGGTGGAAGATTTCGCAAAGCAGATGGAGCCTGTCTTTTCCCGGTATCGAGCTCTGGGGGTACGGGAGGCAGGCGTATTGGTCACGCTTGATGCCTCCAATAACTTCCCACAACTTCCTGTACGAAACGACGGACCGTATCTGGTTTGGCTGGGGATTACAAAATCCGAATCGCTGAAGGACCAACTAGCAAAGGTTGCAACTCAGGCTGCCCAGGATGATTCCATCCACAAATTCTTAAGAGGCACTCCCGAGTTGCTAACGCTGGATCCCGCTCCAAGATCCCGCCTGCGTTGGCTTCCAGACAACGGTTCTGAGGCTCAAGGTTCGCGATAGCAAATGACTGCCTCACCTGCTGGCAAGGCAGTCATTTGTGGATTTAATTCAGACCTACGTCGTCAAACAATGTGAACGTTGCGTCACCCGGGTAGTTGTCGTCGTGACTGGTTAGGGTGAGGGTGTAACTCGTTCCGGCGGAAACGGCCGCCGTTTTATTCACCCAAGAGCCCGTCGAGCAGGTTTTTGGCACAACAGTGGTTGTTGTTCCGGTCGTGAGATTCTTGAGCGTCACAGTCACCCAGTCGTATGTGACCGTATCCGGACAAGTCATCTTGTACCAGAAGCTGAGCTGACTCTTTCCTGCTGGAATGGTGAACGACTGCGAGATGGAACTGTCACCGCTCGTTGGAGTCGTATTTCCAGCTCTCGCACAATACACGCCACCATGGCACCCGCTGCTGACTACACCGTCGGAGGCGCCGGATGGCGTCCATCCGCTCAAGCTGCCAGTCTCGAATCCGCCGTTGGTGATGCCGACAGGTGGCGGGGCTGTCGTGGTTATGGTGACATCGTCGAACAAGGTATACGACGGATCGGCACCGTAGTTGTCGTCATGGCTCGTGAGGGTAAGTGTGTAGCTGTGCCCCGCGGTCAAAGATCCGGTTCGATTCGTCCAGGTATTGCTGGTGCACGTTTTGGCCAGCAATGTGGCGGTCGTGTTGGCGGTGTTGTCCTTCAGAGTGACGGTTGCCCAATCGTAGGTCACCGTGTCCGGACACGTCATCTTGTACCAGAAACTGATCCCCGTAGCTCCCGTCGGTGCAGTGAAAGTTTGGGTGATGTTGCTATTGCCGTTGGTGGGACTTGTGCTGCCCAATCGTGCAGCATAGGTGCCGGAATGTCCTCCGGTCACGACCGTAGCTGACGCTCCCGAAGGAGTCCAGCCGTTGAGGTTGCCGGTTTCAAATCCGCCATTCGTGATGCCACTTCCACCAGCGGAGGTGATAGTTAACGCAATGTTCGTGGAGTGAGTAGCACTAGTGCCAGTACCCGTCACGGTCACCGTGTAACTTCCAGCCACGGCTGTTCCGGCATTGATCGTCATTGTGGAAGAACTTCCTGCCGTTACGGATGCAGGACTGAATGAAGCGCTTGCGCCTGAGGGCAGGCCGGATGCCGAGAGCGCAATCGATTGCGCCGATCCGGAACTCACCGAGGTAGAAACGGTGCTGGTTCCACTTGCGCCTTGTGCCACGCTGAGTGAGTTTGGACTTGCCGAGATAGTGAAGTCGCTCGTAATCACCGGATTGATGGTGAAGTTCACCGACGTCGTGTGCGTCGCACTGGTTCCTGTACCGGTCACCGTCAGACTGTAACTCCCTGCCGCTGCCGTCCCGGAGTTCAGCGTCAAAGTGGAAGTGCCAGCCCCAGTTATGGACGTGGGGTTAAAGGTTGCGCTCGCGCCTGATGGCAATCCTGAAATGGAAAGGTTCACTGTCTGTGCGTTGCCCGAAGTGATCGCCGTTGCAATTGTCGATGTGCCTGAACCGCCCGCGGTCACGCTGACCGTTGTAGGCGAGGCTGAAATGCTGAAGTCATTCGTAACCGGTGCTGTGACGGTAACGCTAACAGTAGTGTTGTGAGAGTTCGATCCCTCGATGCCAGTGACCGTGAGGGTGTAGATCCCCGTCGCCGCAGTACCAGCACTGAATGTGAGCGTTGAACTCGCTCCCGCTGTGATAGAGGTTGGGCTCAGCGATGCACTGGCACCCGATGGAACTCCGGAGACACTTAAACTCACCGTTCCTGCCGAACCCGCCGTGACCGCCGTCGAGATCGTGCTCGTACCGCTCGCTCCCTGCTGCACTGAGAAACTTGTCGGGTTCGCACCGATGGAGAAGTCGTTCACTGCCGCGCCTACACTGACATTCGCCGATCCCCTAAATCCGCTGGCGAGCGTGTCGGCCACATTGATCGTCTGCGCGCCGGAGGCGTTCAATGTCGCGCTGAACGTGTGGGTTCCAGCATCTCCGGACGTGAAGGTATAGTCGCCAGGCAGTGTGGCTGTATTGTCGCTGCTGCTGAAGTGAATGGTGCCCGTATAGCCCGAGCCGGTGTTGGCACCGCTACTGTTCTTGGCTGTCACGGTTACGTTAAACGCGACTCCGGGAGTACTGTTGGCGGGCGCTGTGACCGGAAGGCTTACAGGTCCCACCACGCAGTTGCCTTGCAGGTTCGAGAACTCTGCCTGCACTGTGTATCCATCCGCTGTCCCCTGCTGCGCGTTGCAGATGTCGCCGATCTCGCCGTTGGTGTTGTCGTACCACGCGAGCGGCGGCCCAAGGACGTTCGCCAGTCCTACGGCGGGATCGGTGATCGTCTCCGCAAATTCATGGCTGGCGACCGAGCTGTAATTGTTGAACGCCGTGGCCGAATTGCCGCAGCCCGTATCGCATCCGCTCCCCGCCTGCATATCCGGCTGAACGCCGTAGAGGACATCGCGCGAGTTCAGCGTGGCTGTTCCGTGATACGCGCAGAATCCACCGGCGACGCAACTTGAAGACCCACCCTGCGTGATGGTCTTGCCATGCGGGAAGTAAATTATGTACCAGGTGTTCGCGTTTCCCGCGCCATCGTAGGTTGGCGCCGGAAGATGGCCTGCGTTGATTTGGGCAGCCAACTCCGCCTGGATCTGCGTGTCATCGATGGTTGAACCGTTGTTTGCGGCGCTGGGAGTAATGTCATACGTGCCAACGTACGTCCCATGCTGGATCTGCTGGTTTGATCCGCCACGGCCCACTGTGTAGTACTCACTCAGCAGGTCCATGAACGTGCCGTCGGTAATCGCCGTGAAAAACCCTGGAAGGTTAGTGGCCAGCTCTGGCAGATACGAACCGGTGCCGTAATTCACCACCACGACCTGGATGTTGCTGACCACGGGCCCACCGTAGTAGGTCAGGTGCGAGCCCGCCGGAGCGGCGAAGGGGACAAACATACTTTCAGGGAGGCTTCCGGAGGCCCCGTGATCCACTCCGTGTTTCAACTGAAACGGATAGACACGAACTTGGTGCGGCGCTGTTTGGGCTTGGTCGGAAACTCTCTGCGGCTTCGTATCGGATGAGGGGGTCTGCACGGAACCCTGCTGCGCGTAGCTCCTGTTCACAACACCGGTGACGATCAGTAGAGTGAGGGCAAACCAAATCAGGTGAGGTAAATAGGCCCGATTGCGCAAACGCGCAAGAACAGTGTTCGTCATATGTTTGCTCTCCTTACCGAGCAGATTGCAGTGTCGATTGACAGGCTCCGACCACAGTTGAGGCTGCGTGCGCACACGAAATCGCGGAGTTCGCAAGGGCCTATCTCTCGCGACGACGTTGGACATGATTTACTCAGCTGCGGAGGAAGTGTGAAAGGTCCTATCCCCTAGGATCTCTCGTGGGTGCGTGAGAGTATGTTGATCCTGAAAACGCCTGTCAAGCGTCAATTCGACCGTCGGTTGGTTTTCGCGATGCACGAAAACCGAGGCGACTCGCAGGAGAGTCCAATAAGCGCAACGGCAAGTTCTGAATGGAAGAGAGCGGAAGATCGGCAGTTCCGCTCTTCCGCTTCAGTTTACCTATGCTTTATGAAGGTGCCTTCCTTAAGTTCGATCATTGCCTGCTTCAGTTCGCCCGGATAGTTCATCACGATCGGTCCGTACCACGCGACGGGCTCTTCCAGCGGCTTGCCCGAAACCAGAAGGAAGCGAATGCCCTCCGGCCCAGCTTGTACCACGATCTCGTCCCCGCGATCGAAAAGCACCAACGAATGGTTTCTCGCGTCGTAAGTTGGAGCAGCTTCCGGTTCAGCCGTGTGTTCGGTCAACACAGCGCGCGGCTGAGAGGAGTCGCGGAAGCTCCCCGAGCCTGCAAAAACATACGCAAATGCATTGCGAGTTACATCAATCTTGATGCGCTTGCGTGTGCCCGCCGCCACCGAGATATCAACGTAGGACGGATCGGCGGCAACTCCTTCCACCGGCCCGCGCTTGCCCCAGAACTCCCCGCAGATGATGCGAGCTTTCGTGCCATCATCATCGGTGACTTCGGGGATCGCGCTTGACGGAATGTCCTGGTAACGCGGGTCGGTCATCTTCAACGACTTCGGCAGGTTCGCCCACAATTGGAATCCGTGCATGCGGCCATCGACGTCGCCCTTCGGCATCTCCTGATGAAGGATCCCGCTGCCGGCGGTCATCCATTGAACGTCGCCGGCAGTCATCTTTCCTTTGTTGCCAAGACTATCGCCGTGTTCCACCGATCCTGCCAGAACATAGGTGATCGTCTCGATCCCGCGATGCGGATGCCAGGGAAAGCCTGCGAGGTAGTCTTCCGGACGCTCGTTGCGGAAGTCGTCGAATAACAGGAACGGATCGAAGTCATTGGTTTTGCCGAACCCGAAAGCGCGCTGGAGCTTTACTCCTGCGCCTTCCAGTGTCGGCTTCGTCTCGAGAATTTCCTTCACCGGTCTTAGTGACATGATTCACCTTTTCTCATTCTTCGAGGTCGACCCCAATGAATTCAGCCCTTGATGAACTGAACATCCAGAGTAATCGTCACGTCTTCGCCCACGAGGATACCGCCGGTTTCGAGCGCCGCGTTCCAGGTTAGGCCGAAGTCTTTGCGGTTTATCTTCGTCGTCGCCAGAACTCCCACGCGAGTGTTACCCCAAGGATCCTTGCCGGGAGCGGTTGGCCCTTCCACCGAGAAGCGCACAGTCCGGGTTACGCCATGAATAGTAAGTTCACCGTCCACAATCAACTCGTCTTCATTCTTGCGCGTCACACGGGTGGATTGAAAACCCAGGGCAGGGAACTTCTCGACATCGAAGAAGTCCGCGCTTTTCAGGTGCGTGTCGCGTTGCGCCTCACCCGTAGTGATGGAGGCGGCGTCGATGGTGGCTTCGATGCTGGATTTTGTAACGTCTGCCTCGTCCAGCGTTAGCTTGCCGGAAACGCCGATGAACTGGCCTTTCACGTTCGAGATCATCATGTGTTTGACCTTGAATTCGGCGACGGAATGGGCGGCGTCGATGTTCCAGGTCGATACAGCAGGTTGGGTAGCGGTGAGAGTAGTCATGAGAGCTCCTTTCACCTGTAGTAGATGTTCCAGGAAGATAATCGTTGCAACGATTATTTAACGTAGAAGAATCAACGATTTGCTCGGGCGTTTCGCAAGAGTTCGCAAAGTGAACGCAGCTGTTCCCGGCTGAGATGGCCCAATTGCTGCCGGTGCGCCTGCTCCACTGGTTTGTCCAGGCTGGCCACGAGTTTCAG
The DNA here is from genome assembly GCA_035718705.1 of Terriglobales bacterium. Taxonomy (GTDB): domain Bacteria; phylum Acidobacteriota; class Terriglobia; order Terriglobales; family Acidobacteriaceae; genus DATMXP01. The sequence goes on from DASTGW010000665.1 coordinate 10,894, forward strand.
GCCTTCTCCTGTGATTCTCACCTTAACCACACGGCGGTCGTGCTCATCTCGAAAGCGAAGGGTCCAGCCTCGCTTTTCCATCCGGTCAAGCAGGCGTGTGATGTCAGGATCGCGTGTGATCATGCGGCTGGAGATCTCGCCGCACGCGAGACCATTCGGCGATCCCCGCAGGATACGCAGGACGTTGTATTGGCTGGGAGAGATGTCGTCGGGCTTCAGCACCGTCGAGAGCTCTCGCGAGAACTGGTCCGTGGTTCGTAGCAGCTCTAGAAACGTGACTTCCTCTAACGACGCAGCCACTTTGGGTTTGGCCGAGCTACGATTCTCTTTCATAGCTCGAAACTATGTGTTGCAACGACTATTGTCAAACCCGCAGATTTGCCATGTACGACGCGCGTCTTCGGTTCTTTATTGAATCAGCAGCACTGGAGGCTCCGCCGGCGGCGCCATTGGCGGCATTTCGTACTGCTCACGCAGGTTCTTGATGGTGCGCTCGAGTGCGGCGGCACGCATGCGGCACGATTGTGCGCTTCCTTCCGCGTCCTTCAAGGAGAAGGTGCCGGTAAGATACGTTTTCAAACGTTCGAAAGATTCGGCGGTGGCCAGCCAATGCTTCCGTTGGTCTTCCAGAAGCTGAATCATACGCTCTGGGGTGAGTCGTTCGTCGTTCCAGATAATGGCCATGGCAAAGCATCGCTCTTAGCGGTAACTTCTGCAAATTACGTGCGTAATCCGGGGGAGCGAATTCCACAGGAACTGCCGACTTATCTAGTCCTGCGCGTAAGAATTACGTAACTTCGAGGCGGTTGCGTACCGTGGCCATCCCCACTCCAGCACTCGGTAGAGAAGCAGCACGAAAAGAACACTTCCGTAATAGATGGGCCGCCTTGTATCGAACTTCACCAGCCACAAAAAGTGGAATATCCCGAGAATCGCGGCTACGTAGATGAGTTGGTGCAGTCGCGCCCACCGCTTTCCGCCCAGGCGACGAATCCATCCTGAAGTCGACGTAATCGCCAGTGGGATCAGCAGAAGGAACGCCGAGAAGCCGACGGTGATGAACTTTCGCTTGGCGATATCCCGCAGCATTTCATGGACATCAAAAAACTTGTCCAGCCAAATATAGGTAGTGAAGTGCAGGCAGACATAGAAGAACGCGAACAGCCCCAGCATGCGCCGGAACCGCACCAGCCACGGCATCCCCAGCATCTTGCGGGCGGGCGTGATCGCCAGGGTTATGAGCAGGAACACCAGCGTCCACTTGCCGGTAGAACGTGTGATCACGTCGATCGGGTTTGCGCCCAAACTCCAGCGATCCACGCCCTGAGCGATGAACGGGATCTGCGCCGTTTGCGGAATATCGTGCAGCGCCTTCCACGTCAGCGTGAAAACTGGCCCCAGGCACAGCAGGTATACCGGCACTTTCAGCCATCGAATTTGCTTATTGCTCAATGTCACAAGACCTAGAAGTTCTTTCTCAGATCCATGCCGTTATACAAACTCGCAACCTGGTCGGCGTAGCCGTTGAACTTCAGCGTGTCGCGCTTCAGGAATTCGCCGATGCGGCGCTCCTTCTTCTGGCTCCAGCGCGGATGGTCCACTTCCGGATTTACATTCGAATAGAAGCCGTACTCATTCGGCGCCGCCGCCTGCCAGGTCGTCGTCGGCTGCTTGTCGACCAACTCAATCTTCACGATCGACTTGATGCTTTTGAAGCCATACTTCCATGGCACCACCAGCCGGATCGGCGCTCCATCCTGCTTCGGAAGTTCCTGCCCATACATTCCCGTCGCCAGCGTGGTCAGCGGATGCATCGCTTCATCAAGTCTCAGACCTTCCACGTAAGGCCAATCCAGTACGCCATATTGCTGGCCTGGCATCTGTTTAGGATCATATCGAGTGGTGAATTTCACGAATTTCGCCTTCGCGTTCGGCTCCACTTGTTTCAGCAGATCGGAGAGCGAGAAGCCGTCCCAAGGGATCACCATCGACCAGCCTTCCACGCAACGCAACCGGTAAATGCGCTCTTCCTGCGGAAAATTGTTAATGAGCGAATCGATGTCGAACGTCTTCGGCTTATTTACCAGACCTTTGACTTCCACCGTCCATGGCCGAGTTTGCAGGCGCTGGGCCACGCTGGCCGGTTCATATTTATCGGTGCTGAATTCGTAATAGTTGTTGTAGCTCGAGATATCCTTCAGCGGCGTCTGCTTCTCGCTGGTGCTGAACGCGCTCTTCCCGGAAACCTTGATCCCGCCGGCCGCGTAGGCCGTTTTCGTCGGTTCCTTCATTTCGCCAAGGAAGTGCCCCGCCACCAACGCAGCGCCAGTCACGGCTGCGCCCGCCATGAATGTCCGCCGGTTCATGTAAGTGGATTTCGGAGTAATCTCAGAAGACGGTATGTCTGCCGGTTTCTTGATCAACATAAAAAGGGTATGGCTCTCACTCCACACTAGTTCAGACGCGTGGGAGCGCCAAAAGTTTCACTTTCGCGGCTGGCTGCTCGCGTAAATCACTGAATCCGTAGGACAATAGCTTGATCCCGAGGTCGTACTCTCCTTACAGGAAACTATGTCCGAGAAAATCACCCTCTACGAAAAGCCGACCTGAACCAAGTGTCGCGAGGTGAAGAAGCTTCTCACTGAGCAGGGCATCGAGTTCGATGCCATCAATTACTTAGAACATCCGCTTACAGCTGACACTCTCAAAAAGTTGTTGAGATCCGCCAAGCTGAAGCCCGGCGATGCCCTTCGCTCCAATGAACCCGCCTACAAACAGCACGTTGCCGGGCGCGATCTAACCGACGAGCAGTTGATCAATCTCATGGTCAAGCACCAGGAACTAATCCAGCGCCCTATTGTCGTGAAGGGAAACAAGGCCGTCTTGGCGCGTCCCAGCGATAAACTGAAGGAACTCGGACTCTAAGGCAGGATCATGACACCTACCACCAGTCTTCGTCGCCAGGCTGAAAAAGCACAGCGGCTTCGCGATCTCCATCACCAGGATCGCGCGGTCATCTTCGCCAACGCCTGGGACGTAATTAGTGCGCGTATCGTCGAAGAAGCCGGGTTCCCCGCAATCGCGACGACCAGCGCCGGCATCGCCAACGTGCTCGGTTATCCCGACAGCCAGCACATCCAATGCGAAGAGATGCTTGAAGTGGTATCGCGCATCGCGCGTGCCGTGCGCGTTCCAATTACTGCCGACATGGAAAGCGGTTACTCGAAGACGTCCCTGCAGATGTACAGCACGAGCGAAAAGCTCATTGAGTCGGGTGCGGTTGGGCTTAACCTCGAAGACAGTGAAGACGACGAGTCGAAGTTGATCGACTTGAAGTTGTATCTCGAAAAAGTAAAAGCCGTTCGTCAGGCCTCCGAAGACTATAACGTTCCCTTGGTTCTGAATGCTCGGACCGACGCCTACTGGTGGAAGGGCGCGCAACCCAAGACGCGCATGAAGGAGACTATCCGCCGCGCCAACGCCTTTCGTGAAGCTGGCGCCGATTGCATCTTCGTCCCCGGTCTGAAAGACCTCGACGAAATCCGTCTGTTTCTCCGCGAAAGCCCAGGCCCTCTCAACATACTGGCCGGACCGGGCGTGGCTTCGATCCCGGAACTTGAAGCCGCCGGCGTTCGTCGCGTCAGCATCGGCTCCGGCGGACACCGCGCCGCCATGGGCCTTCTCCGGAAGGTCCTCTCGCAAATTCGCGAACAGGGAACCTACGAATTGATATCCGAGTTCGGCATCCCCTTCGCCGAGATCAACGACCTGCTGCGCCGCCGTAAGTAGCGTTTCGTCATCGACGAAGCGCAATCAACTGCACTTGCTTGATTGCGGCGACTTCCGGCAGTCTGTCCAATGCGATCACGCCCGTGATCTGATGGCCTCTTGTCTCGGCGTCTGACTTGAATCCAGCAGACGTTAGTTGCTGGATCGCATCCGCCGAACTGCCGCTGAAGACAATCTCCACATGTAGCACCCTGTCAGCCGGCGCGCACGAACTCTCCGGCGTGTGCTTTTCGTCTTTCTGCTTTTCCCAGCATTCGTAAGCCGCCAGCACCTCAGGACGCGCCTTTGCCGCCAGCAGGTTATAAGTGTCGGATCGCGGCTGAGCTGTCTCTTTGTGGTCTGGAATGGCATTCGGACTTCTCGCCTTATATACCGCACCTGCGATGCCACCCCCGACTCCTGCACCCGACCCCGAAGAAATTCCTCCGACAACACCGCCCGTTGCTCCCCCAATGGGAGCGGGTGGGGGAGCACCATTGCTGATCATCGCCCGTGACATCAACATAGGCGCCCCCACTTGTCTCGACGTCGCAAACCCGTGAATACTATCCCAACCCTCTTCGTACTTCATGCCCTGCGGTAGTTCCACCGGGACTTGCACCCTCGTCGGCTTGCCATCTACGTTAGTGATCCGTTCTTCAACCGCCACAAACGAAGTGAACTGCGTCATCAGCCCGTACTTCAATCCGATTTGCGTGACCTCTTTCTGTAGCGCTGGCGACATCGCTTGCTGCTGACCGCCGCTCCAATCTTTCGACATCAGGTCGCTGATCTTGGCTCGCGCCCAAAGATTCGGCAGAACCGCGTTGTTCGTACTGTCCGAGGAAAAATTGACCTGTACTTCCTTTTCGTACGGCTGACCCGCTCTCGTTGCGTGCAAACGGACGACTCCTTCTGCATGTCCGATATACCTGCCCGTCACGACGACGGGCCTGCCCCCGAACAAATCAGGAATCCGCGCTGGGTACACATCTGAAACCGGAAGCTTTCCGAAATCGAGGCTGATATCGGTAAGCAACGGCGACCGCAGTTGCTGATATAGCCGGTCCGCAACTTCGTCAGCTTCCTGCGGATTCACTTCCGAGGAGACGATCTCCGCTTCGCCACGTCCTTCTTCGGCCATCTTGGTAATCAGGAATCGATTTACGCTCGAGCCAATTCCATAAGCGAAGACTCGGGCGTTCGCATGCTTCTTCACCTCCGAGATGATTTCGAAATCGTTCCCAACATATCCGTCGGTCAGGAAAACAACGATCC
>DASTGW010000666.1:0-9163 GCA_035718705.1 Terriglobales bacterium
CCGGCAAGCGTGTAGTGCTGGAAGAGCACTTGCAGGGTGAAGAAGTTTCGTTCCTGGCAATATGCGATGGCGAGCGTGCGATTCCGCTGGTCGCGGCCCAGGACCACAAGCGTATCGGCGACGGCGATACCGGGCCCAATACCGGCGGCATGGGCGCCTACTCCAGCCCCAGCGTCGTCGACGCCAACATGAGCGAGTGGCTGCTCACGCACGTAACACGTCCGGTGATCCAGGCCATGAAGTCGGAAGGCGCGGAGTACCGGGGCGTCCTCTACTGCGGACTAATGATGACCGCCAAAGGCCCGATGGTGCTGGAGTTCAACTGCCGCTTTGGCGATCCAGAGACGCAACCGATCCTGATGCGCCTGGAAAGCGATCTGCTCGGCGCGTTCATCGCATCAGCCGAAGGGCGCCTGAGTGAAGGCGACCTGAAGTGGTCGAAGGATTCGACCGTCTGCGTGGTAATGGCCTCGAAGGGTTATCCAGATAATCCGGATCTGGGGAAAACAATCCATGGTTTGCCGGAAGCTGACGAAGTAACAGGCGTAAAGGTATTTCATGCCGGCACGCGCAAAACGGGCGATCAGTACGTAACGAACGGTGGTCGCGTGCTCGGTGTGACGGCGCGAGCCGCTGATCTCAAGAGCGCGGTCGATCGCGCCTACGAGGCGGTCGCCAAGATCAAGTTCGAAGGCATGCAGTTCCGCCGCGACATTGCAGCGCGCGGCCTGAGAGGCAAGTGATCGAGGCACCCGGCGTCAGTTTCGAAGAACTGCTTCGTTACGACGAAGAACAATGCCGGCACTGGCGCGATCTTTTTGAAAAGCGCCCCTTCCTGTTGAAGCTGGAAGCTTCCCCCCGCGACACCATCGCCGATCTCCTCTTTCATACTTTTACCTCGCAATTTCGCTGTGCGCAGCGCCTGGTCGGCGAGACGATGACCAAAGACTCTGAGTTTTCGCGCCGCACCGTCGGAGATCTTTTTGACATCGGCGATGCGGCAAGAATTCTCTTCCGCGACTATCTGGCCCACGCGACGCAGGAAAGCGTCTCACGACGGCAGACGTTTCCCAGCCACACGCTCGGTGAGTTTGAAGCCACTCCGAAAAAAATGCTCACGCACGCGCTGGTACACAGCATCCGGCATTGGGGGCAGGTCGCGCGCATCCTGCGCGAAAATGGACATCGCGCCGATTTCAGCCACGACCTGCTGTTTTCGAAGGCCTTCGAGTAGAAGCTACTTGCTGTACTCGTCGCGCAAACGGCTTTGCCTGCTGTCGGTCGAGACTTCCTTCCCCTGAACGAAGATGCGCTTCACGTCGGTCTTCACGTCGAGAGGATCGCCATTGGCGACCACCAGGTTTGCCGTCTTGCCGACATCGAGTGAGCCGAGCTGATCCGCCAGTCCCCACACTTCAGCGGGATAGAGCGTGAGACCCTTGAGTGCCTCCTCATACGGCAACCCGTAAGCGACCGCGTATCCCGCCGCATAAGGCAGGTTGCGCGACTGGTGCGAATCGTAGGACGCGAAAATCACCTTCACGCCGCGCTTCTGCAATTGCGCAGGCAAAGCGTACACCGTGTCATAACGCTCGTCTTGTTTCGGCTCTTCGTAAATTGGCCCCACGATCACGGGCACCTTCAACGACGCAACGTAATCGAGCACGGGCTGCGAGTGCGTCAGGTGATTAAGAACGATCTTCAGTCTGAATTCCTGCGCCAGTGCTACCGCAGTCTCCACGTCGCTGGCTTCATTCGCGGCGAGCACCACGGGACGCCTGCCTTCCAGATACGGCATAAGGGCTTCCAGCTTCAGATCGTGTTTTACCGACACGGGTTCCGGCTTCGACCTATCGGACTTGTCCCAGTCGGCTTTCTTCTTCGTGTATTCGCCCATGCGCTGCTGATAATCCTGTGCATCGAGAAATGCCTGGCGCAGCTGCGCAGCCATCCCCATGCGCGTCTGCGGATACTTGGCTTTCTCGAAGGTCTCATTGCGGCGCACGTCGCCAATGAAGTTCAACGGCATGGCGATGTCTTTCACCAAAAGCATGTCCGTCGCCGACGCGCCGGCGAGTTGAATGAACGAGTCCTGGCCAGGAAGAGTGTCCTTCGACTCCGGTGCAACGATCGCGTTAAGCACACCGTTAGCTCGTGTGACCGGAATCAGCTCGGTCTCAGCGTGAAAGGCCTCCCTCGTGTGCATGTGTGGCATGATCTCGTCGGAGGTCTCGACGAGGTCCGTCGTCATCTTCTCGGCGCTGATCTCGGTAAGACCGAGATTGGTCTCCGAATCGATCAGCCCGGGATAAACGGTCATCCCGGTGACGTCGATCACCTGCGCATTCGCCGGCACATTCACTTTGTCGACTGCGCCGACAGCAGTAATCTTGCCGTTCTCCATCACCAGCACGCCGTTTTCGATCGTGCCATGAGTGACGGTGAGCAGCTTGCCACCTTTCAAAACAATGGTGCTACTGCCTGCTGCACTTGATTTCGTTTGTGCAAAGGCCAACGAGCTAAGCAGAAGTGCAAATCCAAGCTTCTTCAGCATCACTGGCCCTCCTTTACCGACGTCGATGCCGGAATGAATCCGCCCTCCGGCACCCCGGTGTAAACGGTCGTCCCAAAGCCCGGTTTCGTGCGATCAAAAAACAGTTGGCCGTCGATGAACACCTTCTCCGGCACGCCATAGCTCGAGAGCGGATAGCCGTCCCAGATCACGAGGTCGGCGTCTTTGCCGTTGTCGATCGAGCCCACGCGATTATCAACGCCAATGATCCAAGCAGCATTCAGGGTGATCATGCGCAGCGCTTCGTCTTCGGTCGCACCGCCGTAGCGCATGGTTTTGGCGGCTTCCTGGTTCAGTCGGCGGACGAAGTCATCCGAATCGCTCTTGATAGCTACCGTCACGCCTTTGCGCATAGCCATCACGGCGTTCCACGGAATCGCGTCCCAGGCTTCGTTCTTGTAGCCCCACCAGTCAGCGAAGGTCGCAATGCCCACGCCTTCTGCCGCAAGTTTCTCCGGCACTTTGTAAGCCTCAAGCGCGTGATGGAAGGCGCGCACCTTGTATCCAAACTCCTTGGCCATCGCCATTTCGTTGATGAACTCGTCGGCGCGATAGCAATGGATCTGCACCAGCATTTTGCCGCGCAACACATCGGCCAACGCATCGAGTTTCAGATCGCGCTTGGGAGCCTTGGCGTCTTTTTCGCCGCGTTGCACTTTGGCGTTGTACTCGTCCCAATCGCGCATGTACTCCTTCGCCTGCAGGAGCGCTTCACGCTGCACAGCGAAATTGCCCATGCGCGTGGAGGGCAGAACGCCCTTGCCGCCGAAAACGCGCTTTGGATTTTCGCCGCTGGCGAATTTGATCGACTGCGGCGCTCCCGGGAAGAGCAACTGGTCGCGACCGAGGCCGTACTTCGTCTTGATGACGACTGCCTGGCCGCCGATCATGTCGGCCGACCCGTGCAGGAGCAGCGCCGAGGTCACTCCGCCCGCAAGCGCGCGATAGATCGCCTTCGAGGTGTAGTCGAACGCGTCGAGCATTCGCATTTGCGGGACCACGGGACTGGTAGCTTCGTTGATGTCGTCTCGCAGTGCCATGTGCGAGTGCGCGTCGATGATGCCTGGCGTCACGTACTTGCCGTCGGCATCGATCACCGTTGCCGATGCAGGCGCATTCACGCTCGCTCCGAAGGCAGCGATCTTGCCGTCCTTCACGTAAACGCTTCCGTTTGTGATCTTGCCGTGCGTTACGGTGAGCAACGTGGCGTTCTTGATCAGCAGGTCGCTCGGAGGCTTCGCCTGTGCAAGACAAGCCACGGAGGACCCTACAAGCAAAAGAATGCCGAAGAGATGCGACCAATGTGTCGCATTACGATTGATCATTATTTTCTCCGTTGAAATGCATGTCCCCGGGAAGAGAGCGGCATTGTAGCCGATTGAGTGTCAAGACTCCCAACCTGGTCCGCAACCGCGGGGACGAATCACGACATTTGCTGGTAATGAGGAACGACGACGAAAACGAGATACGTCGAGTGAAGTTATTTGCTCAGCATCTGTGGGATAGTTTTGAACTCGTAACCTTCGTTCTTGTAGCGGGCAATCATGTGATCGCTCGCCTGGACGGTAAAGCTGCGGTCAGTGCCGAATTTCAGATTGCCGCCATCGTGAAGAAGGATCACGTCTCCGCCACGCACTTGCGACGCGACTTTCTTTTCGATTTGCTCCGCCGACTTCGCGTCCCAATCCCAACCGGTCACGCTCCAGAGAATCGGCGTAAGTTCCTCGCGGCGAAGTGTTCTCAGCACCGCTGGACGTCGTCCCCCATACGGCGGACGAAACAGCGACGCATGCTGATCACCAACCGCATCGTCGAGCGCACGCTCGCAACGAGCTAGCTCTTCACGAAATCTCGCCTGAGAGACGAAGATCAGGTTCGGATGAGTGTAGGTGTGGTTAGCGACCACATGACCTTCCTTCACGATGTCGCGAACGATGTCCGGGCGCTGATCGACGAACCTCCCGATGAGGAAGAATGTCGCCTTAACACTATGCTTAGCCAGAACTTCTAGGAGTTTATGGGTGTGGGGGTCGTTCGGTCCGTCGTCGTAGGTGAGTGCAAGTTCCCGCTTGCTCTTATCGCCGCCGATAAACGTGCGTCCGTAAAGTTGCGAGCGCGGAGCCATGGTGTTGTAGCCCGCGTACACAAGTGCCGCTCCTGTTCCCACAAGTAAGCCTAGCATTTTCAATATTCTACAGAAGAAGGAAAAATATTTGCATTCTCTCTTGATTCCGCCGAAAACCTCGTTATACTTGCCCGAAGTAAGTGCAACTCCCCCCAGGCTCAACTCCTGTTCCAGCGCAGGAGGAGGTTCATGAATCACAAACCCAACCTCGCCGTGCACCCTTTGGGGTCGCGCAAACGAGTTTTGCTCGTTGTTACTAATCGTGACGACGCCGCGCGCCGATCTGACCTCTTGCGCAGCCGCGGTTATGAAGTCGACTCCGTCTCGGGAGCCGATGACGCCGTCACCTTCAGCCGCATGCATTCCTACGATCTCATCGTTCTTCCCGTCGATGTGGACTCGATTGGAGTGGAAAAGTTGAGCCGTCGCCTGCATCGACTTAGCCCGAACTCGACCATCGCCTGCCTGGCGGATTGCAAGAAGCCGATTCCCTCCCTGCCTGCCTGCAGCTTGCTATGGAAGGGCGAGCCGCTTGAGTATTTTCTTGCACGCATCGATGCCTTGGCTACAACCGCTTAGCCGGAAATCTCTCCTGTAGAATCGAAACCCACCCGTTGCGGTGGGTTTTCTATTGAGCGCACAACAGAAATCCAAGCCTGCTGAAAAATCCGGTGTTACGTGGCATGAAAAGCTTCCGCTGCGCACCGGCAACCATTATCTCGACTACCTGTTAATCTTTGTTCCCGCCGCGATCATACTGCATTACCTCGCGCCTACGCCGCCGCTGGTGATGTTCATCGTGGCCGCGCTCGGGATTATCCCACTCGCCGGCGCTTTGGGCGAAGCGACGGAAGCCCTTGGCCATCATTGCGGCGAGCGTGCCGGTGGCTTGCTCAATGCCACCATGGGCAATGCGACGGAGCTCATCATCTCCTTCTTTGCCTTGCGCGCCGGTCACGCGGAGATCGTAAAAGCCTCACTCTCAGGCTCCATTATCGGAAACGTGCTGCTGGTGTTCGGCATGAGCGTGGTCGCTGGAGGGCTCGGCCGAGAACGCCAACAGTTCTCAAAACGCCACGCCAGCATTGCCTCCACGCAGTTGTTCATCGCGGTGGTAGCACTTGTCATCCCCGCCGTTTTCGATCTTGCGGTGTTTGGCCGTCTCGAACAGCACGGAGCGCGTATTGAACAGCTGAGCTTCGCGACCTGTCTTGTGCTGGTGATCCTTTACGCCTTCGGACTGGTGTTTACTTTTGGCGGCGTTGCTCCTAAGCCCACGGTCGAAGAAAAGCGTTTACCTGGAGAATCCCCGAAAAAAGCTGCTATTGAGCTGGTGGTCGCTACGGTTTTGGTTGGACTGCTCAGCGAAATTCTGGTCGGAGAGATTGAAGCTGCCAAGCGCATGCTGCACATGTCCGACCTCTTTATGGGCGTGATCTTTATAGCCATCATCGGTAACGCTGCCGAGCACGCGACGGCCGTCATCATGGCCAAGCGCGACAAAATGGAACTCGCGCTCTCCATCGCCATTGGCTCCAGTATCCAGATTGCGCTACTGGTGGCGCCAGTATTGGTGTTCCTGTCCTGGATCATAGGCCAACCGATGTCGCTGATCTTCACGCCGCTTGAGATTGCCGGGATCGCGTTGGCCGTCCTCGCCGTGGACATGATCGCGTCGGATGGCGAGACCACGTGGTTTGAAGGCGTGCAACTGTTAGCCGTCTATCTGATTTTGGCGGTAGCGTTTTATTTCGTCCCTGCTGGAAGCGTAGCCGGACACTGATGGTTTGGGTTCAACTTCGTCCCTCGACCATCGTCCTTCTTCCTTGCCGGCCGGTTTGACCCGTTCCCTAGCCACTAGTTAGGATGGGTTGGTTCTTCTGGCCCTGTGCACAACCGGGCCAAGTGTCACAATCCATTGCGACTAGGCTTCCTTTACATGCTTTTGTCGCGGCATATACACTAACTGGTTTACTGATCAAGGAGGAGCCGCTCAGATGGCATCCGTAGAAGAGAAAGTTAAGCAGATCATCGTGGAACAGCTGGGAGTGGACGAAGCGGAAGTCACCGCTAACGCCTCCTTTGTGGACGATCTCGGCGCCGATTCGCTCGACACCGTCGAGCTGGTAATGGCTTTCGAGGAAGCGTTCGACATCGAAATCCCCGATGAGGACGCAGAAAAGATTCGCACCGTGCAGGACGCGGTGGACTACATCAGCAAGCACGCCAAGGTAAAACAGTAACTTACAAGAATTCCCGAACCGGCCTCCGCCCGAGCGGAGGCCATCTTGCGTAATCAGGTTCCGAATACGGTTGCCGTCAGCACAGGAGAAAACAATGGCTTCTTCAGAAGAAAAAGTGAAACAGATCGTGGTCGAACAGCTCGGCGTAGATGAAGCCGAGGTAACCCCCAGCGCTTCTTTCGTGGACGATCTGGGCGCCGACTCGCTCGACACGGTCGAACTCGTGATGGCTTTCGAAGAGGCATTCGATATCGAGATACCCGATGAAGATGCGGAAAAGATCCGCACCGTAAAGGACGCCATCGAGTACATCGACAAGCACGCGAAAGGCGGCAAATAGTTTGGCACGGCGCGTCGTCATCACGGGGCTGGGTCTGATCTGCGCGGTCGGCAATAACGTGGACGAAGTCTGGCCGGGCCTGCTCGCAGGCAAAAGCGGCGTGAAAAAGATCACGCAGTTCGACGCGTCTCAGTTCGCCTGCCAGATCGCAGCCGAAGTGAAGAACTTCGACCCGTTGAACTTCATCGAGAAAAAAGAAGTCAAGAAAATGGGCCGCTTCATCCATTTCGCGCTCGCCGCGTCGGAGGAAGCGATGAAAATGTGCGGCCTCCAGGTCACCGACCAGAACGCCGATCGTATTGGCGTGCACATCGGCTCCGGCATTGGCGGGTTCGACATCATCGAGCGTGAGCACACCAACCTCATGCAGGGTGGCCCGCGCAAGATCTCTCCCTTCTTTATTCCTGCAGCCATCATTAATCTCGCCGCCGGGCACGTAAGCATGCGGTTCGGCGCCAAGGGGCCGAACGAAGCCACGGCAACCGCCTGTACCACCAGCGCTCACTCCATCGGCGATGCCTTCAAGATCATCCAGCGCAATGACGCCGACGTGATGATCGCCGGCGGTACGGAAGCTGCCATCACGCCGATGGGCGTTGGCGGCTTTGCCGCCATGCGAGCGCTCTCTACCCGCAACGATGCTCCCGAAAAGGCCAGCCGCCCCTGGGACAAAGACCGCGATGGCTTCGTGGTGGGCGAAGGCGCAGGCATTCTCATCCTGGAAGAACTCGAGCATGCCAAGGCACGCGGCGCAAAGATCTTGGCCGAAATTGTCGGCTACGGCATGAGTGGCGACGCCTATCACATCACCTCGCCCGCCCCGGAGCACGAAGGCGGCTATCGCGTGATGCTCAATGCGATCCGCGACGCCAAGATTCAGCCCGGCGACATCGGCTACGTGAATGCTCACGGAACTTCCACCGACATCGGCGACAAGCTGGAGTCAGTGGCCATCAAGCGCGCTTTTGCCGACAAGATTCCTCCTGTCAGTTCGACGAAGTCGATGACCGGCCACCTGCTCGGCGGTGCCGGCGGGCTCGAAGCCGGCATCACCGTGCTCGCCCTGCGTGACCAGATCGTGCCTCCAACCATCAATTACGAAACGCCAGATCCCGAGTGCGACCTCGACTACGTTCCGAATCACGCACGCAAGGTACAGGTGGAATATGCGCTCTCGAACTCCTTCGGGTTTGGGGGAACGAACGGGTCGCTGGTCTTCCGGCGCTGGTCTGAATAGGATTGTTTATCGCTTGAGGCGCAGCCATGGCTGCGCCTTTTCCATTTCGGTCCTTCGCCGCAACAACAAACTTTCCCCGGTACAGTACCTTCAGTAACCCGCAGTGCAATTGCCAAGCCCGGAGCGGCGCGAGAGAATAGATTTTCCCCGAGAGCGAATAGTCTCCCATGGCATTGAGTTCCGCAACGTCAGTCCTGAAGAAGTCCGCGGCCCGCGCCGCACTGTTTAACGTGGACGACAAGACATCGTCCATCATGCGCGATTGCTTCAAGCAATTCGGCGTGGAAGTAAGCACATTGAAAACCAACGATGCCGCCCGTCTTCACAAGGAAAAGGTCGACGCCTGTGTACTCGCCCTCACCGACGGAGCCGAAGAGATCCTGGCCAAAGCGCGCAGTTCGCCCTCAAACCGCCGCATCGTGGTCTTCGGAATCTGCGACAGTGTGGGCGAAGCGATCCGCTATTCCAAGTACGGCATCAACGTATTGTTCGAGAGACCTGTCGACCGCCAGAGTGTACTGAAGGCCGTTCGCGCCACGCATCTGTTGATCATCAATGAGTTTCGCCGCTACGTGCGCATCCCGATCGTGGTGAAACTGGACGGCGTGGTTGGCATGCGGCACATTACCGGCAGCACGAACGAAGT
>DASTGW010000667.1:0-7890 GCA_035718705.1 Terriglobales bacterium
CGCCGGCATGTACCAGCCGCCCTTCGGCTACTACGACGCTGAACTCCTCGCGCAGCAGAAGAAGGGGGACAAATAGTGGCCGACACTCCGAAATACAAGAACACCGATCCCGTTGATTTCGTGATCGTCGGGTCCGGCGCCGCCGGTGGCGTGCTCGCGAAAGAGCTCTCCAGCAAAGGCTTTCGCATCGTCGTACTCGAACAGGGCCCTTACCTTCAGCAGAGCGACTTCGAGCACAACGAGTACAAGAATTTCAATCTCTCCGCCATCAGCAACGACTGGAAAAAATCTCCCAACACCTTCCGCAAAACTGCCGACGACAAAGCGCAGACCAAACCGGCCGTCTGGTACGGACGCCTTGTCGGTGGCGGCAGCGTTCACTTCACCTCCAACTACTGGCGCTTTCACGAAATCGATTTCCACGAGGCATCGAAGAAAGGCGTTCCATCAGGCTCCGGCCTCGCGGACTGGCCGATCAGCTACGCCGACCTCGAACCGTATTACACAAAGGCCGAATGGGAACTGGGCGTTTCTGGGCTCGCCGGTTCCAACCCCTTCGATCCGCCGCGCTCGAAACCGTATCCACTTCCACCGATGCCGATCAAGTCTTCTGGCGTGCTTGTCGAACGCGGCTCGAAAAAGCTTGGCTGGCACGCTTTCCCCGCTCCGCTCGCGATCCTCTCCAAGGACTACCGTGGCCGCAACGCCTGCATGCACTGCGGATTCTGCGAAGCTTTCGGCTGCGAATTCGGCGCCAAGTCATCGACGCTCGCTGCGATGATTCCTCTCGCCGAGCAGACCGGACGCTGCGAAATCCGCCCTGACAGTTACGTCACTCACATCGAAACCAACGCGCAGGGTCGCGTCACCGGCGTCGTCTACTTCGATAGGCAGAAGCGTGAGCAGCGCCAGCGCGCCAAGGCGGTTGTCGTGAGTGCCAACGGCATTGAGACCGCACGCCTTCTGCTGAACTCGAACTCCAACCGTTTCCCGAATGGCCTCGCTAACTCCAGCGGACTTGTCGGCAAGTACCTGATGTTCGATACTGGTGCATTCGTCGCCGGCGTCTTCGAACATCCCCTCAACGACTTCAAAAGCGTGCACGTAAGCCGCGTCGTCCACGACTTCTACGAAATCGATGCCAAGCATGGATTCTTTGGCGGCGGTGGGTTGGACGGCCGCTTTGACCTCTACCCTGTAGGCTTCGCCACCAGTGGGTTTGCGCCGGATATGCCGCAGTGGGGACCCGAGTTCAAGAAGAACCTGCGCGACTTCCCGCGCATGATGTACGTGCTCTCGCACAACACCGTCCTGCCCGTCGAGACGAACACGATCACGCTCGACCCGGAGGTGAAAGACGCCTGGGGCATGCCCGCTCCGCGCATCACCTACAAAAACCATCCCGACACAGTGAAGACCATCCAGTTCATGGAGGACCGCGGCATTGACCTGCTCGAAGCCGCCGGCGCGCAAAAGACGTGGCGTACCCCTATCATGGACGAGTTCTCCAACCACCTGCTTGGCACTTGCCGCATGGGTACGGATCCCAAGAAATCAGTCGTCAACACCGACCACCGCACCCACGACGTCCCCAACCTCTTCTTATGCGACGGCTCAAGCCTGGTCACCAGCGGACGCAACCAGCCGACCGAAACCATCCAGGCGCTGGCTTTCCGCGCCGCTGATCGCATCACCGCGCTGGCAAAGAAAGGCGAAATCGCGACCTAAGATCGGGACCTAGCCGTACTGAGTGCCTGGGTGTCAGGTCCTGTTGAGGAGGACGCAAGTCCGACGAAACATCTCTGCACTTGCGTCGCCTGATCGCTATAACTCCTATGTTAGTACCGTCCATCTGACCAATGTCCGCTGGTAATCAGCGGATTAACCGAGCCACCCTGCACTGGAAGTTCTAATCCTCCCTCGCATCCAGGCTCAACATTCGTGACCTGTTCGCCTTTGCCATGACGATGCACCCTTGCGGTGAGCACGTATATCCCTCTGAGGTGTTCGAGTGGCCGTACTTCTTCTCCCGATGGCCTTCCGCGCGCTGTCCCACGCGCTACGTACAATCTCGTTGCTGTTGATCGCCTTCGTCATCGCAATCATGGTGGGTTGCGGGGGCACCACGACTTCGGCACCAGTCACAGCATCGCCGGGGGGCGGAGGAACAACACCACCGCCGCCATCTGGCTCAGGCGCAACAGCGGTAAACGCCGTCAGCGCACCGTCAAACTCGGTCGCGTCAGGTTCCAACTCATCCGCATCGGTGACACTCAACGCGGCCGCGCCCACGGGTGGTGCGCAGGTATCCCTGACCAGCAGCAACTCCGCCGCAGCAAGCGTCCCTGCTACGGTGACCGTCGCCGCCGGACAGTCCGTCGCGAACTTCACGGTCACCACCGGCACAGTTTCCGCTGACACCTCGGTTCAAATCACCGCCGCCTACAACAACACGCTGGCCGGCTTCACCCTGACTGTGCGTGCCGCTGCTGCTCCACCACCACCTCCACCTGGTTCCGGAGTCGCACTCACGCTTTCGCCGATGTCGGTCTCACTCGTTGCCGGAGCAAAACAGCTGTTCACAGCAACGGTTACCGGCAGCTCCAACACGGCGGTTACGTGGACCGTGAGCGGAGGCGCCATCGCTTACAACGGCTTCTTCACCTCGCCCAGCGTGACCACGACGACCACGATGACCGTAACGGCCACCTCACAGGCGGACACAACCATCTCCCAGACCGCACAGGTCACCGTCACGCCCGTTCCTCCGCCTTCGGGCAGCGGCTACAGCGGCACGGGCCCGGTCGCCTCGTGGCAGGCTTACCAGTACAAGGACACGGACGGCCTCTATCACCAGGCCATCAAGATCACCGGGGCCAAGACGCCTTATCCGGTGATTGGCTATTCCTACTCGGGCGCCGGCTGCACCATGCTTGGCGACAAATTCAACGATTTCTGGCAGCCGCTCGGCAACGGCCTATGGTGGTTTATCAATCGAGCCGAACTCGTCTATGTGAAGTGGGTCTGGTACGACAACGCGCAGAACAAGAACATCCTGCAGCAGACGCCCTGTATCGACTACAGCAGCGCGCCGAAATACAACTAACGCTGATTTCGTCCTCGCGCAAATCGCCCAACTTGTTTGGGCGATTTTTCTTTTATCTATACGTTTGACAATCAGTCCAGATGCGCCTAGGGTCAGAGTTGAGTGAGAAATTCCCTCCTCTTTCAGGTTCACTGAACTAAGTCAGCCCATCTGAAGTTCCCTTCTCTTAGCGTTACTCCCTCAGGAGATCCCAGCATGTTTGCTCGCAAAGTTTCTATCCACTTGAAACCCAACACCCTCGCCGATTACAGCCGCACATTCGAAAGCGACGTCCTGCCTATGCTTCGCAAGCAGAATGGATTCATCGACGAGATCACGTTGTCCAATCCCTCTGCTCCGGATGTGATCGCGATCAGTATTTGGGAAAACAAGGCTGCCGCTGACGCTTACACTGCATCCGCCTATCCCAGCGTATTAAAAGCATTCGCTCGAGTGATGGATGGCACGCCAAAGGTTGATACCTTTGGGAACGTCGCCACGACCTTCCACAAGTCTGCTGTCGCCGCCTAAGAGCGTCACGAACACATGGGACAGTACCGAAATCTGCTTCCCCTGTGTTCCGCACATACTCTCGGTTCGTTACACGCAACTAGGTTCTGTCCGCTCACAGTTCTTACTGCGAGCTCAAAATAAACAACTAGAGAACGGAGCAAATCGATGAAGAGAACACTCGTAGTTTGCATGTTACTGCTGATGTCGCTGATGGTCGCTGTACAGGCGAAAGACAAGAATACGAATAGCGGAATCGAACAGGCGGTCGCTGGCCTCGAACAACAGTGGGTGGACGCTGGAAAAGCCAGCAACCCTGATGCGCTGGCCCCATTGCTGGCAGACAACTTCGCCAATACCGACAGCGACGGAAAAATGATCGGAAAGAGCGAGACCCTCGCCCACACCAAGTCCGCCAAATGGGAAACAAACCAGATCAGCGATGTGAAGGTAACAGTCTTTGGAAACACCGCTATCGCTACTGGAGACTGGACCGGAAAAGGGACTGACGGGACCGGTAAGGCCATCGATACCCGTGAGCGCTGGACCGATACCTGGATGAAAATGTCGAATGGAAAATGGCAGTGTCTCGCCAGCCATAGCTCTGCGTTGAAAAGTTAACCTGCGATTCGCACTTGCCCGGCTTCGGCCGGGTTTCTTGATTGTCGCGAAGACACCGTGCCGGAAGAAGGAACGTAGAAGGAGTACCATCCCATCATGAACAGCTCGCATCCGGATTGGCCGATCCCTCGAGACATGCTCCTTCACCAATCGCCCGATGACGACGCAGATGATGAAGAGGAAGAAGAGGACGAAGGTAACGACGATCAAACCAATGACGGCTACTCTGAGTAGTGACCTCCTCGCGAGTAGCTTTTACCGTTCTGTCCCAACTAATTCTGTAATTGAAACTACAACGTTTACGATCCGCCCCACTCACCGTCTCTCTATCATGCGCCAACTACTGCTGCTCCTGCTCTCCACCCTCGCCTTTTCCCAGGACGCACTCAAAATCGAGCGCACCGTTAGCGGGCACACGTTAAAGTCTACGTCCGACCCGGCCATCACTCTCGAGGTGCCAGCCTCCTTCGAGTATGTCGGAGGTCAGGTCTTCGACATCTTTCACGTCGCTGCCGCCGAGCAGCACCTTTTCGTAGAACCCGGTCCTAACCGGTCCATCAAGCGTTTCTACTGGTTTCAGTTCGAACACTACTACCCCGAAAATCATCACAAGTACGACTACTCCGGCATCAAGCAGCAGCCGGTCCAGGTCGGCCCTCTCAACTTCATGGCCGACGCTCGCGTCGCTGACCACTACTTCACTTCCGACCCGCGTCCCGGCTCCGACTCCGAAGCCGCGCTCAAGCTTCTACAGCAGAAGGGCTATTCGACCGAGGGGAAGTACATCCGCATTCGTATGTTCCATCTTCCTGACGACTCGCACCGAAAGGAACTCATGATCATCTACGGCGAACAGCTCGACCCCGGCACCAACGAGACGCAGGTACAAACGAGCGCGACGGATCGTGCGGTGAAGGGAATCAAAGCCTCGAAGTAGCTGGCAATTCAGCAAGTGCAGGAAGTAACGCCCACACCTCCGTTCCCAAGACCTTGTATAGTGCTTCACCCTAGGGGGACTTCATGAGGGGATGGGAGTGGGAACGCCGATCGTTTCTCATCGGCGCAAGCGGCCTCGGCTTACACATGCTGATGCCACAAATGACAGCGAGTGGCGCCAGCACCCAAGCTGAAGGATTGGTACTTGGGCCCGAAGGTGGCGAGCACCTGATCCATTTCCGCGATGGCGGCAACATCTTTATCAATTTTGGCTCAGCCACGGGATCGGAAAACCTGGCCATGGGGACGCAGCAGGTGATGACCGGAACAGGTATTCCGGTCCACAGGCACCCACACATGGAAGAGGCTTTTCACATCTTGAAGGGCAGCGGAGTCGTTACGCTCAACGACGTCCCGCATAACATCGAGGCCGGTGGGGCAGTCTTCATCCCGCGGAACACTTGGCACGGATTCCAAAATCCCGACCATGAACTGCTCCTGTTGTGGGTGGTGACTCCGCCGGGTCTGGATGGATTCTTCCGCGAAACCTGCAATCCACCTGGCATGCCTCCAAAGAAACTAAACAAAGAACAAATTCGCGAAATTGCGCTCAAGCACGGGACGGAGTTCAGGTAGAGCCACACTGGGCTCGCGAATATTTATGACCAATGATGATATTCAGCTACTTTACGAATACGACCGCTGGGCGAACGACAGAATCTTGCACGCAGCAGCATCTCTCGGCGTAGAGGAGTTCACGCGCGACTTGGGTGGCAGCTTCCGTTCGGTGCGAGACACGCTCGTTCACATCGTCGGCAGCGAGTGGGCGTGGCTGACTTATTGGTTAGAACCTTCGCCAACCTCCGATTTCCTTGAGAGTCTTTGGACTCGAGAGGAGGCGCTTTTTGATCCAAACATGTTCCCCGACATCACCGCGGTCCAGACAAAGTGGGTGGAAGTCGAGAGACAGCAAATCCACTTTGCAAATGGAATTACAAACAACTCGCTGGCACAGACGCTCCCTGTGCGCGGAAAAAAAATCAGCCTGGCGCATCTTATGCAACACCTGGTCAACCACTCGACGTACCATCGGGGTCAAATTGCGGGAATGTTGCGTCAGCTTAAGTCCGAGCCGCTCGCTACGGATTTTGCGTTTTTCTTACTGGAAGGACAAGACGAGAGGGCCGCTGCGCGGTAGTTTTCAACCAAGGCTGAGGGCTTTGCTTCCGCTCCGGAGCGGCACTAAGAAGGAATGGTCGGGGCGAGAGGATTCGAACCTCCGACCCCCTGCGCCCAAGGCAGGTGCGCTACCAGGCTGCGCTACGCCCCGACTCTCTCGATTATATCGAACCTTTGCCCGTATAATTTGTCTTCGTGGCAGAACAGCGCCAATACGCCCTCGTCGCTTACATTCGAAACGCTGTCGGACAGTTCGTCGAAAGCTTGCGTAGCGAACTGCATCCAGCGCACGCGCACTTGCCGGCGCACATCACCATTCTTCCGCCGCGTTGTATGAGCGGCACGGAAGAAGACGCTATTTCGCTGGTCGAGAGCATCTGTCGTAGTTCGCAGCCCTTCCAGGTGACGCTCGGCGACGTCGAAAACTTCATGCCCATCACGCCGACAGTGTTCATTCGCGTGGCCTTCGGCGCGTACCGCGTCCGTGAACTGCACGACACTCTCAACGCCGGACCGCTCTTCTACGCCGAGCAATGGCCCTACATGCCGCACCTTACGATTGTGAAGGTCGACTCCATGGAAGTCGCCACTCATTCCCTCGATATTGCCCGCGACCGCTGGGCGCGTTTCGACCGGCCGCGCAGAGTGATGATCGAAGAGTTAACCTTTGTGCGGTCCGAAAAAGACCTTACCCAGTGGACAGACCTCGCCTCCGTCCCCCTTGGAAAGCAACTGGTTCACCTGCCCTGATCACCTCCGTCCGCGTGCTTCAATATCTTCTGCGACACCCTGACCGGTACTAGAGTTCATGGCCCGATGCGCGGACATGTCCTTACGCTTTCTTGCCGATGAACTTCCCGCCGCGCTACAACATAAATGTTAAGTCGGGTGCCCTCCCCCTTCAGCACCTCGTAGTGTCCGCTGTCGCGGATTCAAATCTCAAAGAGGTGTCGCCATGCAGATTGGCGTTTACGGTTCGGGCTACCTGGGCAGCATCATCTCCGGTTGTATTGCAGATTTCGGACTTCCGGTCACCTGTTTCGACGAAAACTCAGAGCGCATTCGTGAGATCGCTCAAGGACGCATCCCCTTCTTCGAAAAGAACCTTGAAGAAGTTTTGAAGCGCAATGTGCGTGCCGGCAGGCTTCTCTATTCCACGGATCTCGCCTCCGCCGCTCAGCGCTCGCAAGTAATCTTCCTCGCCGAAGACGAATCGCAATCGATTGAAGCCCTGGCTCTCAAACTGGCACAGCTTGCTCGTCCGCGCACGGTGCTCGTGATCAGCAGTCCGGTAACGGTCGGCACGGCCGCCAGGGTGCAGGAACTGCTCGTCAAGATGGGACTCGGCACCATGCCGGTCGTCTCACAGCCGCTGTTCTTCACCAACGGTTGCGCCGTGGAAGACTTCAACTGGCCCGACCGCATCCTGCTGGGCACCAGCTCCGGCCAGGCCGTCCTGACGCTTAAGCAGATCTATCGTCCGCTGGTCATGCGCGGGGTGCCGGTGATCGTGACCAATCACCAGACGGCGGAACTGGCGCGCGAGGCCTCCACTGCAT
>DASTGW010000668.1:0-12066 GCA_035718705.1 Terriglobales bacterium
GCTGTGACCGGAGTTTCCGCGCTGGTGGCGAGCGAGAGTCTTGATGCGTGGAAAGACTATCTTCGCTTTCACCTGATCGAACACTACGCGGCCGTTCTGCCGAAAGCGATCGCCGCGGAACATTTCGCGTTTGCTCAATCAATGGCCGATCGCACGTCTCTCGCCATCGACTCTACGAATGCTGCTCTCGGACAAGAGGTTGGCCAACTCTACACGCAACGTTACTTTCCTCCTCGAGCCAAAGCGAAGGCGCAGGCGATGGTTCGCGACCTGATTACCGCGTATCGAACTCGCATTTCCAATCTCACCTGGATGTCGGCGGAGACGAAGCAAAAGGCGCTCGCCAAACTTGCTGCGCTTACCGTTGGTGTCGGTTATCCTGACAAATGGATCGACTATTCGACTCTGAAGATCGTGCGTGGCGACGCATTCGGCAACATGCGCCGCGCGGAGGCCTTCAATCGATCACAGAATCTAGCCAAACTGCGTCAGTCGCCGGATCCGGCAGAATGGACGATCGATCCGCAGATTGTGGGCGCAATCATCATGTTCAGCCCGAATTCGGAGTTCTTCTCAGCCGGCATTTTGCAGGAGCCCTATTTTGATCCCGAAGGCGACACAGCCTCCAATTACGGTTCGGCCGGCGCGGGCATGGCTCACGAGATTAGCCACAGTTTCGACGAACTTGGCAACATTTACGACGCACAAGGCCGCCTTGGAAAATGGTGGAGCACTGAGGATCTCGCGCAATATCATGCGGCGGCAGCGAAGCTCGCAGCTCAGTTTGATGGCTACTGTCCGTTTTCCGACCTTTGCATCAATGGCAAGCAGGTCTTGAGCGAGAGCATCGCCGATCTTGCCGGCTTACTCGTGGCGCACGATGCCTATATTCTGGCTGTAAAAGGTAAGCCAGATGTTGTGATCGCAGGACTCAGCGGCGAACAGCGTTTCTTCCTCGCCTTTTCCCAGCGATGGCGCAAAATTCAGAGCGAAAGCGCGTTGCGCAACCAGGTCAAAACTGACACTCATCCGCCCGGCGAATATCGCAGCGATATCGTCCGCAATGTTGACGCCTGGTACAAAGCTTTCAATGTTCAGCCAGGCGATAAGCTGTATCTCGCGCCGAACGATCGCGTCCGCATTTGGTGAGCCGGAGAGATCTCAGTCTGCCGCTGCAGAGGCATTTTCCGATTGCGCTTGCGGACGCACGCCAGCGAGCAATCCACCATCGAGCACCAGTGATTGTCCGGTCATGAATGAGGCCTGATCCGAACACATCCAGACGACTGCTTCCGCAACTTCCATCGGCTTCCCGAAACGGCCGAGCGGATGCATCAGACGCAAAGGATCATTTCCGTCGAGCCCACCGAAAGCGCGTTCGGCCATATCGGTTTCAATCACGGCAGGGCAAACCGCGTTGACACGAATTTTGTGGCCTGCGTTTTCGAGCGCGGCGGATTTGGTGAGCCCAATGACGCCGTGCTTGCTGGCAGAGTAAGTGGCAGCACCCGCTGCGCCCATCAAACCAGCTACAGACGCCATATTTACGATTGCGCCGCCTTGGCGTTGCCGGATCATTTGCTGCAGCTCGTATTTGAGGCAGAGCCACACGCCTTTAAGGTTGATGTCGATGGTGTAGTCCCAAGCTTCCTCGGGTTGATCGACGATGGGGATCCAATCACCTTCGACGCCGGCGTTGTTGAAAGCGACGTCGACGCGGCCGTAGGTTGCGACGGCAGTCTCGATGAGAGCCTTGACTTCGGTGTTCTTGGAAACGTCCGTGGAAACGAAGATGGCTTCGCCACCGGCAGAGCGAATCCTTTCGGCAGTGTCATTGCCTTCGGGCTGTCGACGCCCGGCGAGAACGACCTTGGCGCCGGACTTCGCAAAGAGAACGGCAGCGTCCTGTCCGATACCTGAAGTGGCCCCAGTAATAACAGCAACTTTGCCCTGAAGAATGGACACGATGTGCCTCCATTGGTGGTTATCGAATGCGTTGGGCCGATGAAGCAGGAAGGACGAAGTGGACGAATGGTACACCAAGAATGCCGAAATGTCGCTGTGGACGGAGGAACCGGCCCTTTCGGCTAAAACCCTGCCGAAAGGACCGGGCACCCAACCGTTGGTAGTTAGACGGTGCGACGAACGCGACCAGCTTCCCAGCTTTGCTTTTCGGGCGCAGCGAGTTTTGTGGGCAGTCCGAGAGCCTTCAGCAACAGGATGTCGAGGATCACTGCTGGAACGACGACTCCGAGAAAGGCCAGAAGATTCGCATGTTTTCCGGCAGCATAGCGCGGAGAAGGACGATGTTCGGTGAGCGCGCGCTCAATGGCTTGTGCGACAACATCGGGATGACTGCCATTCGATTCCAGTTTGTAGCCACGACGGGCGAACTTTCGCATCATGTCGCCGTATTCGTCCACGCCTCGAGGAGGCAGCGAGCGGATGACCCCTTCGACATCGCCGAGAGTCTTTTCGACAGCAGGCGTTTTGATCGCGCCCGGTTCGATGATAACGACACGCACTCCGGCAGAACGTAGCTCGAGGCGCAGTGCATCGTTGAGGGAGCGAAACGCACTCTTGCTGGAATTGAGCAATCCGCCGAAAGGAAGTCCAATGTGCGTGCCAACAGAGCCGATGTTCACGATGCGCCCGCGATTGCGGCGCAGCATAGGCAGGAACGCTTGCGTGACCGCGATCTGGCCAAAGACATTTACTTCGAAAATATGACGAAGATCTTCTTCGGTTGCGAATTCGACGGGGCGCATCATGCCGATGCCGGCGTTGTTGACAAGGGCGTCGAGACCGCGCGAACCGAGGTCGAAACGAAGCTTGTCGGCAGCGGCAGTGATGGAGTCGCGATCAGTAATGTCAAAGATCAGCGGCGAGACTTGGGGGCCGAACTCGCGTTGAAGGCTTTCGGCATCCTCCTGCTTGCGAACGACGGGGAAGACATTCCACCCGGAATGCGCGAGACGGGCCACTGTGGCGTGACCAATTCCGCTCGATGCGCCGGTGACAACAACGGTCTTTCCTGCAGAGTTCATGGAAGGCTCCTGTCTAGTCGTTGATGAGGTGAGTGGTCAGAGGATGCGAGAAATTACAGCAACTCTCGCCGGAGTTAGTCGACTCCGAACTCGTTCTTGTAGCCGAGCCACTTCTTCTTCACGTCTTCCATGATCTGGCGATATTCAGGATCGTTACGCAGCTTTTCAAAGTTGCGGTCGCGCTCGAAATACGGATAAGCATGATCGCCAAGTTCGACGGCGCGCTTGAGCCAGCGGATGGCATTGTCGCGTTCGCCGAGAAGAGCAAACGTGCCTGCTGTCCAGTAAGCTCCGTCGCCATCGAGCATGTCACTGGGCTTTTGGGCAATCACGATGGGATCGATCTTGTTGCGTTGGCCTTTGGAAGCGTAGATCCAGGAAGCGATCATGTAGCCGGTTTGATCAGTGCTCTTACCTTGCGCTTGAATGGAGCGCTCAACTACGCGCTCGGCTTCATCGATCTTGCCGGAGTAGTAAAGCGCCTCGGCGTAGTAAGCGAGAGCTTTGTATTGATCGGGATGAGCGTCCACCAGTTGTTTGAGCAGAGTCTCGCCGGTCGCGAAATCGCCGCTCTCCACGAAGTTGCGGGCGTGCATCCATCGGCGGTGAAGCGCTGTGGGATTGAGTTCCACAGCTTTGCCTGTGGCTTCTTGAGCGGCATGGAATAAGCCTGTGTAGTGATAGGCGTAGGCGAGTCCCATCCAGGCATCATCGGAGTTCGGCGCAAGCTGGGTTGCTTTGCGAAGATAGCGGATTGCCTCGGCGTTGTGTCCGGTCTGGCCGAAGGCGAGGCCAAGAGCAGTGTTGGCGTCGGGCGATTCCGGGTTGAGTTGCAGTGCCTTTTCGGCCAGAGTGCGCGAGAGTTCCAGATGTTTGGTGGCACGCAATGGACTGTTCGCGGCTTCCATCGTGTGCATCTGGGAAGCCATGGCATAGGCGGCGACAAAATTCGGATCAAGCTGGATGGCCTTTTGAAGAAGATCTTCGCCCTGATGCAAACTGTCGAAGTCGGAGTGGACGTAGTAGTCGTTAAGGAGCGCGCGTCCACGAAGGTAAAGTGTGTAGGCATCGGGATTATTAGTCGGAGGCGCTGTCATCGCGGACTGCTCGGCGGCGGAAACCTGTACCGAGAGTCCTTCAACCACGCGTTGCGCGACATCATCCTGAAAGGCGAGCACGTCGGAGCCGGTGAACTCGTAGCGCTTGGCCCAACGCGTCTGCTGCGTTTTGCCGTCGACTAATTGAACCGAGACTCGTAGCTTGTCGCCAACCTTCTGGTAAGTGCCGTCGAGGACAGAATCTACCTGCAAATCGCGCGCGACATCCGGAATCGAGGCAGGCTGCTTCGCATATTTCAAGACAGAACTGGTCGGGCGGACAGCCAGGTTTTGCAGCCCAGCGAGCCGTCCAATTACGGCGTCTGCCATTCCGGTGCCCCAGAAGTCTTTTCCTTCGCCGGTGATGTCGTGGAAGGGAAGCACAGCGATGGTGCTGACACGTGCGGAGGCGGGGGAATTTGTTGTCGTGGCAATCGGTCGATGCCACAACCACCAGGCGATGTCACCGATCGCGAACAAAACAAGTACGGCAATGAAAGAGAATGCGAACTTCGCGAAGACACTCTTCTTCCGAGGTAACGGCTGCACGGATGTCACGCCGGACTCGCTATCGCGTTTCAAGCGTTTGAGGTCGGCGCGTATCTCGGCCGCGCTTTGATATCGCAAATCCCGGTCCTTCTCAAGGGCATGTAGAACGATGCGACGCAGTTCGGGAGCGATGCCAGTGTTGATCTGGTGCGGATCGACAGGAGGGCGCTCGAGGATGTTAGCGAAGATCACGCCAGTCGTTCCGCCGTCGAAGGGCAGCTTCGCCGTTGCCATTTCGTAGAGTACGACGCCGAAGCTGAAGAGATCGGTCCGAGGATCCAGTTCTTCGCCGCGGACCTGTTCAGGAGACATGTAAGCGACGGTGCCGACCGTGGTCCCGCGATCAGTAACGCGGTCCATGGTGACGGTGAGATCATCATGGGCTACGGCGGCGCTGGAACGCGCGGCGATCTTGGCCAGGCCGAAGTCGAGAAGCTTAGGGTGACCGGATCGCGTGATAAAGATGTTGGCCGGCTTGATATCGCGATGCACGACTCCGGCGGCGTGAGCGGCATCGAGAGCGTCGGCGATCTCTACACCCATCCTGAGCAGTTCGCTGAATTCAAGCGGACCAGCTGCGAGCTTGTGTTTCAGTGTAGTGCCGTCGAGGAACTCCATCACCAGGTAGGCGCGACCATTGTCTTCGCCGATGTCGTGGATGGTGCAGATGTTTGGGTGATTGAGTGCTGAGGCAGCGCGAGCTTCCAAGCGGAATCGCTCAAGGGACTGAGCATCCGAGGCGAGTTCCTCGGGCAGAAATTTAAGGGCGACAAAGCGGCCCAGGCGGGTATCTTCCGCCTTGTAGACCACGCCCATGCCTCCGCCACCGAGCCGCTCGAGGATTTTGTAATGCGAGATTGTGGACCCGATCATCTCCGCCATCGTCCCAACATTGAAAGGATGTTAACAGGCGGCGGATGGGGATTCTATCGCCGAGTGAGATGCGGTCGCCTTGACATCGCGAGTGCGGAAGAATAGAAGGTTGGCCGCCGTTCTCAGATGGCAAACACGGGCACTTAGCGTTAATAGGGGCGAGTCTAATGATGATGATTCGAGTGTTATGCGTGCTGGCAGTTCTTACGTCGGCGGTGTTGGCGCAAGACATGAAAGCTTACCTGGGACGTTGGGACCTAACGCTGAAGGATGACGCGAAGGAATATCCGAGCTGGCTCGAGATCACACCGAAGGATGGCGGGATTGCGGCGCAGATGACGGGACGTTGGGGAAACGCGCGTCCGCTGCCGAAAGCAGAGATCGCGGACGGAAAGCTGACATTTGTTTCGCCGAAGGAGGAAGAGAACGCCAAGTCAGACATGGTGTTCGAAGGCAAGCTGGTGGGAGACAAGCTTACGGGAACAGTGAACGCTCCGGAAACTGGCACATGGACGTGGACCGGAGTGCGCGCGCCGGAGTTAAAGGCGAAGAAAAACCCCAAGTGGGGAAAGCCGATCGAACTCTTCAACGGCAAGGATCTGAGTGGATGGAAGATGTCGGACCCGAGCTCCAATAATCCGTGGAAGGTGGAGAACGGCAGTTTGGTGAGTCCGACTCACGGTCCGGAGATCATTAACGATCAGAAGTTTCGGGATTTCAAACTGCATGTGGAGTTCAACTGCGGTCCGAACTCAAACAGCGGCGTATATCTGCGCGGGCGCTATGAAGTGCAGATCGAAACGAACTCGATCGAGGAACCGCCGAGCCACCATATGGGCGGGATTTACGGTTTCTTCGAACCAACTCCGGAATTGCCGCGCAAGCCGGGCGAATGGCAGACGTATGACATCACGCTGGTGGGGCGAAATGTGACGGTGGTGCAGAACGGCCAAACCATCATCGACCACAAAGATGTTCCCGGACTCACTGGCGGCGCGCTCGACAGTCAAGAGGGAGAGCCGGGGCCGATCTATTTGCAAGGCAGTGAGGATGGCCACGTGATGTATCGCAAGATCACGATTACGCCGGCGAAATAATCAATGCTTAAGGGTTGATGCATAGGTTCAGTAATTAGTCGTTAGTAGTTGGTATTTGGTGGTCGTGAGTTGTGGATCAGTTCAGGCCAACGTAGTCATCGAGGCTTGGGAGACATGATGAAAAAGCAATATTCGCGCAGGCAGTTTCTTGGAATCAGTGCGGGAGCCGCTGGAGCGGCGATCGCAGCGAATGCCATTCTGCTGCAGCCGGAGCCGATGTTTGCGTCGGACGCGCCAAGTGATCGATTGCGCTTCGGAATTGTCGGCGTGGGAATGCAGGGTAGTGGGTTGCTGGCGAATGCGATCGATTTGCCCGGCGTGCAATGCGCGGCAGCTTGTGACTTGTACGACGGACGGCACACTTTGGCACGAGAGATTACGAACAATCCCGGTCTGCCTGTGACGCGTCGTTACCAGGACTTGCTGGCGGACAAGAACATCGATTGCCTGATCGGCGCAGTGCCGGATCACTGGCACAAGCAACTTTTGCTGGACGCAACGGCAGCGGGGAAGGATATCTACCTCGAGAAGCCCATGTCGCACACGGCGGCAGAAGGCGCGGAGATGGCGGACGCGCAGAAACGAACGGGCCGCATTGTGCAGGTTGGATCGCAGCGTGTAAGTTCGCAAATCTGCAAGAAGGCCAAAGAGATTGTTGATCAGGGAATGCTGGGCGACCTGATGATGGTGGAAGGCTGGCTCGGCCGCAACGATCCGACGGGCGCATGGGAATATCCGCCACCGTTCGATTTGTCGCCGCAGAACCTCGATTGGGATACCTGGCAGGGATCCGTGCCGAAGCGGTCATTCTCGCCGGAAATATTTGCGCGCTGGCGCTGCTGGAAAGAGTACGGAACAGGCGTTGCCGGCGATCTCCTGGTGCACCTGGTGAGCGGCATGATGTATGTGCTGGGCTGGAACCAGCCGCCATCGAAGACGATGTCGATGGGAGGAATCCTGCGCTGGAAAGATGGGCGCAATATGCCGGACGTGCATGCGGCGCTTTATCAATACGGTGACATTCCGGTTTACATGCGCCTGAACCTAGGCACAGAAATGCCGGAGACGTATCGGTTCCAGGGATCGAAGGGCATTCTGGAAATGACGGAATGGGGTCTGAGTTTCACGCCGCAGCCCGGCAAGGACCTGGCGCCGAGTTACTACGACAGCAGCTTTCCGCATGCCATGCGTGCGGCATACGAGAAGCAATGGCACGAGCAGAACGATCCGAAAATCGGACAAGCACCAATGCCAGAGGCGATTACGTTCAAAGGCCCCGATTACGATGACGTAAAGCCGCACCTGTGGAACTTCTTCGAAGCCGTGCGAACGCGGAAGCCGGTGGTGGAAGATGCGTTGTTCGGCCATCATGCGGCGCTTGCGTGTCACATGGCGAATGAATCTTATTTCCGCAAAGCTGCTGTTACGTGGGACGAGAAGAATCGAAGGATCGTGTCCTAAGACTTCACTCGTTTCAACTCGATATGTTCCACGCGTTGCTTGCCGTCGCCACCGAAGGTGAAGTCGATGGTGAACTGATCAGGGGAGACGAAACGAAGCTTCACGGCTTCCACGTGGCCGGGATGAGCTTTGTCGATGTTGGTGGCATCGACGAAGGAGAAGTCGACGCCCGCATCAGCGATGCGAGAGGCCTTGAGCCGCGGCTGATTCCCGGCGGCGCAGTAGTGCGTCATGCGCAGGTCGTTGCCGTCTAAGTGATAGACGCTGGTCATCATGGCTTTCCCTTTCACAATCAGGTTTTCGACAACTGCGGAGTCGGCGCCTGTCGTGGAGTAAGTGGCATCGAGTTCGCTTGGTTCGGGCTGGATGCCAATCCACTGCATGGTGCCGTGCCATTTGCCTTCGAGCTGGCGAAGGCGTTGAAAGGCAGCGTCAGCGGTCTGGGCGGTGAGCGATGTAGCGGAGCAAAGAAGAAGGATGGCGACGCGAGTCCAAGGGCGCATGATGCCTCCTGCTGAACAGGGAAGAGACTAGAGAATGGCGCAAAGGAAAGCAGGGTAGACGCGAAGGCTAATCCTGTTGGTATTGAATGTTTGGGGGCAGGGATGGATGGCTTGTTTGGAGGTAAATTGCTGACAATACGATCTTTGTTTCACGATCGCGACACAGGAGGAGGCCCCTCACCCTTTTGAACTAAGGTCACATGTTTTGACAACCATGGCAGTAGGGAACGACATCTCACATCTGTCGCCACTATGTCCGAGAAGTCTCGATTCGAAGAACTGGCCAGGGCCCATCGCGCGATTGTAGGGATGTTGGAGAGCCCGTTGCTGTCGCGCGCGACAAGGGATCAGCTGGACACGTTCCGCCAGGAACTAGAGAAAGAAATCGCCGAGATGCACGAGGCGAGGTCTCAAACGTCCATCGCCGGTTAGCCGTTCAGGTAACGACCCAACCAGGGATAGAAATCCGAAAAATGACTGTTTCACGCACCTGATATGCTTGCTGCATGCGGGTGAAGGTGCTGTTTTTCGGATCGCTGCGGGACGCCATGGGGCGTGCCGTCGATTCGTTGGAACTGCCCGACGGCGCCGACCTGCAGCAGTTACTCGCGATTGTCAGCCGCGACAAATCCTCTGTTTCTGCGTTATTACCATCGCTGGCCTTGTCGGTGAACGAGGAATATGCGCGCCGCGACACCAAGCTTAAGGATGGGGATGAGGTGGCATTGCTGCCTCCGGTGAGCGGTGGGGGTCCCACGATCCCACCCATCCCAAAGGAAGGGGAGGCTGGTCCACCCAAGAACATCTTGGGGCGGCATTCGGAGCTGGTGGCGAAGAAGATTGACTCCTCCGGGATCGCCGAGGCTATGAAGCGCGGCGAAGATGGCGCGGTGGTGGTGTTCGAGGGAATTGTCCGCAACAACACGAGCGGACGGCAGACTCAGTACCTGGATTATGACGCCTATCCGAACATGGCGGTGAAGCAGATGGATACGCTGGTCGATGAGGCGATGGCGAAGTACGCGATCGACCAGGCATGGATTGTGCATCGGGTGGGCCGGATGGAGATCAGCGAGACCAGCGTGCTGATCGTGGTGACGTCGGCGCACCGGGGAGCGGCGTTTGAAGCTTGCAGGTTTCTCATCGATACGCTTAAAAAGACGGTGCCGATCTGGAAGAAAGAGTACTTCGAAGACGGAGCGGTTTGGGCGGACGGAGAGCCGTTTCCAGAGAAATTAGTAAAGTAGAGATATTGGTAATTTGTAAGTTGTAATTTGTAAGTTAAAAAACCTTGGCTGGATGAGGACTCTCTGCGGGGAATCTTTCTAACTGTTCTGCTTTGGTCGTTGTGCGCCGTCGGCCAGGAGTCTGGAGGCGCGCGTCCCTCTTTTCCCAGACCTCCGCAGAATTCACAGCAAAATCAAGACGATCAGATTCCGACGTTCCGGTCGGACGTCCGGCTGGTTAACGTTTACGTTACGGTGCTCGACCACCAAGGGGCGCCGATCGCCGGGTTGACGCAAGACAAGTTCAAGCTGAGCGAAGATGGGGTTCCGCAAAAGATTGCGGTGTTCAGCCGCGAGTCGGAGTTGCCGCTCTCCATCGTGCTGGCATTGGACGTGAGCCAGAGCACGAAAAAAGATTTGAAGCTGGAACTGGACTCAGCGAGACGATTTGCGCACGCTATTATGCGTCCGCAGGACGCGCTGTCGCTCTACCAGTTTAGCGAACACGTGGACGAGCTCACGAAGTTCACGTCGAGTCTGAAGCGGATCGATGACGGGCTGAATCGGGCGCGCGTAGGATCGGCGACTGCGCTGTACGACGCGGTCTATCTTGGATCGCAGGCGCTCTCGAAGCGGCAAGGGCGAAAGGTGCTGGTGGTGATCACGGATGGCGGAGATACGATGAGCCAAGTGGACTACCAGGAGGCGCTGCGTGCGGCACAGGAGTCTGAGGCGATCGTATACAGCCTGATCATTGTGCCGATTGCCTCGGATGCGGGACGGGATCTGGGCGGGGAACATGCGCTGATCCAGATGTCGACCGACACGGGCGGGAAGTTTTTCTATGCCGAAGGTGCGGTGCAACTGGATAAGGCCTTCGAGCGGGTGTCCGAGGAACTGCGCACGCAATATCTGCTTGGTTACTATCCGGTGAAGCGGGTGACGTCGTCGCAATTCCGGCGGATCAAGGTAGATGTGGATGCGGACGAGACGAAAGGTCCGGCGATAGCGAGGCATCGGACAGGGTATTACACCAGCAAGGACAGCTTCTGACTTGTCTAGTGACGGTTGGGTATAGTCTGTTGATCCGCGATTAGCGGCCTTCGATCGACAATAGACGCTCGCCATTGGAAAATCTCGTTTAGAATTGGGTTATGCCGTTTCGTTCACAGCCCAGTAACAATCATTCGAAGAAACCGAAGACTCCGCCGCCCGAGGACACTTACGAAGAGGCGCTTTACCTGAAGTTGCTTGGCGAGAAGCAGAAAACAGTCACGGTGAAGTTGATGGGCGGCGAAACCGTCCGCGGCTGGATCGAGTATTACGACAAGAATATGATCCGGTTGACGCGCGAGGGCGAGCCGAACTTATTTATCTTCAAGCACGAGATTATGTATATCGCGGAGGAAGGGTCCGCTAAAAAGAAGTAGCGCCACGGATTTTCACGGATTCACACGGATAGCGCGTGAGAGTTCGTGGGCCGTGGCTTTCGTACGTATGGACACAAAATTCACAAGTTCGATGGACGAGATTGCGCGTGAGGCCGGTGCGCTGCTGCTGGAGAAGTTCAAGCAGCGGATTGGATTCACCTACAAGGGGGATGTGGATCTGGTCACGGAAGCCGATAAAGCCGCGGAGAAGCTGATCACGGAACGCATCAGCAAAGAGTTTCCGACGCACGATCTGTTCGGCGAAGAAGGCACCCGTACCAATAACGGCAGTGACTATAAGTGGTATATCGATCCGCTCGACGGAACGACGAATTTTGCGCACGGATTCCCGGTGTTCTGTGTGTCACTGGGGCTGGAATACAAGAACGAATTGATCGCAGGAGTGGTTTTTGATCCGACGCGCAATGAACTGTTCGCCGCGGAGAAGGGCAGTGGAGCATTCC
The DNA here is from genome assembly GCA_035718705.1 of Terriglobales bacterium. Lineage (GTDB taxonomy): Bacteria > Acidobacteriota > Terriglobia > Terriglobales > Acidobacteriaceae > DATMXP01. Next base: position 11,748 of record DASTGW010000668.1, read on the forward strand.
TGAACGGCGAACGCATACATGTCTCGAATGTTAGCACTCTGGCAGAATCGCTTTCAGGCACTGGCTTCCCGAGTCACAAGCGGCACAAGAGTCCGAATATCTTCTTCTATCACGTGATTACGCTTCGATCTCATGGCGTCCGTCGAGCCGGGTCCGCTGCGCTGGACCTGGCCAATATCGCATCGGGCAGGTTGGATGGGTTCTGGGAATTCAATCTGAATCCGTGGGACACGGCGGCGGGCGTCGTGCTGGTGCGCGAGGCGGGTGGTGTCGTCACGCGCTATGACGGGTCGGCATTCACGATCGATTCGCGCGAGAC
>DASTGW010000669.1:0-10341 GCA_035718705.1 Terriglobales bacterium
AATATTTTGACCCTTAACTCATTTAAACTCATGGTATTAGCTCAAAAATACCCCCGTAAGTTGCTGAAAAATATGGTCCACCCGGGGAGGTGGGGTATCTCTAACGCGCCGGTTACAGTTTCGCGCTCGAACCAACGATTCGCTAGAATGAAAGCTGAATGTCGCTGACCAAACAACAAGCTCTCGAGATGTTCCAGTCCGACGACCTGATCGGCATCGGCATGGAAGCCGACGCCGTCCGCCGCAAGCTTCACCCGGAGGGTACGGTCACCTACATCATCGACCGCAACATCAACTACACCAACTTCTGCACCGAGTACTGCACCTTCTGCGCCTTCTATCGGCCGCTCAAGGGCAAGATGGCCGCCGAGGGCTACATCCTCGACTTCGAGACCATCTACGACAAGATTCGTGAGACGGTCGAACTCGGTGGCACTGGCGTGCTCATGCAGGGCGGCCTGCATCCCGACCTAAAGATCGAATGGCACGAGCAGTTGCTCAGCGGCATCAAGCAGCGCTTTCCGAAGATCCACCTGCACTGCTACTCGGCGTCCGAGATCCTCGCCATCGCCGAGTACAGCGAACTTTCCGTCGAAGACACCATCAAGCGCCTTCGCGACGCCGGACTTGACTCCATTCCCGGTGGTGGCGCCGAAATCCTCGACGACGAAGTCCGCCACCGCATTGCGCGGCTGAAGTGCCTGACTGAAGACTGGCTGCTGGTGCATCGCACCGCGCACAAGCTCGGCATGCGCACCACGGCCACCATGATGTTCGGCGTCGGCGAGTCTTTCGAGCACCGCATCAATCACTTTCAGGCCATCTACGATTTACAGGAAGAAACCGGCGGCTTTACCGCCTTCATCCCCTGGAGCTTTCAGCCCAAGAACACCGCGTTAGGCGGTCGCGGCTGGGAGGAAGCCACCGCTGTCGAATACCTGAAGACGCTCGCCATCTCGCGCATCTATCTTTCGAATTTTCTGAACGTGCAATCGAGCTGGGTCACACAGGGACTGAAAGTCTGCCAGATGGGCCTTCGCTTCGGCGGCAACGATGTCGGATCTGTCATGCTCGAAGAAAACGTCGTGAAAGCGGCAGGCACTTCGAACTGCACCACCGAAGAAGAGTTGCGCCGCATCATCCGCGACGCGGGCTTCCGCCCCGCGCAACGCGACACGCTATATCGGCAATATTTCCTGAACTAGGAATGTGCTTTCCGAAGCCCGGCCATGAGCCGGGCTTTTTATTTTGAGGATGATTTACCGTTACAGAGATGAAATTGCGCGCACCCAAATGGATCGACCTCGAGCCGGCCTTGAAAACCGGCATTGCCGCGCTCCTCTCGATGCTTGTCTATCGAGCGCTTCATCTCGAGCATGGCTATTGGGCCGTCATTTCCGCCATCATCGTGATGCAGGCCAACCTCGGTGGATCGATTCGCGCCGGCATCGATCGCCTCATCGGCACTGCCATCGGCGCCCTGCTCGGTACTCTCGCCTTCCGTTACATCGGCATCAATCCACCTTCGGTCGGCATCAGCATCGCCCTTACGATCTTCCTCTGCTCCTGGATTGGATTGAAGCAGGCCTACCGTCTCGCCGGCGTCACCGCTTCGATCGTCCTCCTTATGGGCGAAACCAACCCTTGGCAAGCGGGTTGGAACCGCTTCCTCGACGTTGTCCTCGGCGTAGTGATCGCGTTGATCGTCAGTGCACTCTGGCCCTCACGCGCGCGTCATGAATTGCGCAATGCCATCGCCCAGAGATTCCTGGCATGCGACCGCCTATTGAATCTCCTGATGGCTTGCCTGCGAGGTGAATGTCCTTCGGAAGAAGTTGAAACCCAGAAGGCGGTTTTGCGCGATCAGGCCGTTCAAGTTCGATCGCTATTGGCTGACACCAGCCGCGAACCTGGGGACCAGTCCGAAACCCAGTCGTACGAACTGCTGGTCGATGTCGCTCAACGTGTGAGCGATCATCTCATCGGTATGCACTATGCCGCGCGCGAAATGATAAACGACACATTCCACCAGGGCCTCTCGCCCCAGATCGACGTGATTACTCGTGAGCTTTCGTCAGCGCTCAACCAGATATCGACAGTGGTGCTCAAGGGCAACACGACCCTGCAACTCTCGAAGTTGCAGGACTCCTTTCGGCAATTCGAACTGGAATTTGCCCTTCGGCGTGATCGTGGTGAGTCGCTCAGGTTCAGTATGGACGAATTGCTGCGCTTCTATTCTTTCGTTTACCGTCTCCGTGAGACGATCGAAGAAGTTGATCGAGCCGCCCTGTTGTTGCGCATCGCGGCGTCAAAGTCCGCCAGAGCAGCTCCGACAGCTTGATTTGCGCTCCACATCACTGCCCCTCGTGACTCATTTTCGGTACAATCATCGTTTGTTTCTGTTCTTACCTTGGTTTCTGTAGGGGCGCGGTTCTGAATTCATTCCTGGCATTCTCGGTGATGTTCGCGCAGCAGCGCGGCGTTAGCTACTGGGTCAAAACGCACATTCTCGACAAGACGTTCCAGGGCATCTACCACGCGAACGCCTTCGACATGATGTTGCTTATTCCCTACTTCATCGTGCTCATCGCGCTCGCTTTTTACGGAATGCATCGCTACCAGCTCGTCTGGATGTACTACCGAAACCGCAAGAACAAAGTCACGAATCCGGTCAGTCACTTCGACGAACTTCCGACTGTCACGATCCAGCTTCCGATCTTCAACGAGCAGTTCGTCATCGACCGCCTTGTCGATGCGGTCTGCAAGATGAACTATCCGCGCGAGAAACTGGAGATCCAGGTCCTCGACGACTCCACCGACGAAACCACCGAAGTCGCCAAGAACGTCTGCGACCGTTACGCAGCAATGGGTTATCCGGTAACGTTCATCCATCGCACGAACCGCGAAGGATTCAAGGCAGGCGCGCTGCAGAACGGCATGGCCTATTCGAAGGGTGAGTTCATCGCCATCTTCGACGCCGATTTCGCTCCGCCGGAAGACTGGATCATGAAGGTCATCCATCATTTCCGCGAGCCCAACATCGGCATGGTGCAGACGCGCTGGACACACCTGAACCGCCATTACTCGTTCCTGACCGAGGTCGAAGCCATCCTGCTCGACGGCCACTTCGTCCTCGAACACGGCGGACGTTCGCGGTCCAACGTCTTCTTCAACTTCAATGGGACCGCCGGAATGTGGCGCCGCAAGGCCATCGAAGACGCCGGCGGCTGGCAGCATGACACTCTGACCGAAGACACCGATCTTTCTTATCGCTCGCAGTTAAAGGGCTACAAGTTCCTTTACCTCCAGGATGTGGAATGTCCCGCGGAGTTGCCGATCGAGATGACGGCGTTCAAGACGCAGCAGGCTCGCTGGGCCAAAGGCCTGATCCAGTGCGCGATTAAAGATCTACCGTTCGTCCTGAAAGACAAAACGATTTCGAAGCGCGAGAAGCTGGAAGCCTGGTATCACCTGACCGCCAACATCAGCTATCCGCTGATGATCATCCTTTCCACTTTGCTGCTGCCGGCCATGATCATCCGCTTCTACCAGGGCACGTTCCAGATGCTCTATATCGACCTGCCCCTGTTCATGGCCTCGACGTTCTCGATTTCCAGTTTTTACCTGGTTTCACAGAAGGAACTGCATCCGAAACGCTGGTACCGCACATTTCTCTACCTGCCGTTTCTCATGTCACTCGGCATCGGGCTCACCATCACCAATACCAAGGCCGTGCTGGAAGCACTGGTCGGCAAGCAGACGGCTTTTGCTCGCACGCCGAAGTATCGGGTCGTCACCAAGAAGGACAAAGCGAAGGCCAGCAAGTACCGCAAACGGCTGGGATTTGTGCCCTATATTGAACTCGCCATTGGCACGTATTTCGCAATGACAGTCTGGTACGCCATCTCCAACGAGAATTACATCACCGTCCCATTTTTGATTCTGTTTGTGGTTGGTTATTGGTATACCGGCTTAATGTCGCTGCTGCAGGGACGTTTCGAGCGCTTTGGATTGCGCGAAGCCGCGGGCGAAGAACATATCAAACCTTTTCCCGTGGGTGTATAAGGGACGAGCCATTTGCAGGGGAACGGGGTTGTCGTTCGGCCTCCATCCCTCTACAATTCGGCGTTTCGTAGAACACCCTTCCAGTCATTCACTTTCGCGATGGAGGCTGCGATGAATTTCTCCCAGAAGCTTCTTGCCGCATCCTTGTTGTTAATCCTCTTGTTCTCTCTCGTAGCTTGCGGAAACCGGCACGGTTCCGACGAGCTCTATGTAATGGTTACCGCCAACAAATCCATTCCCTACTGGCAGACCGCGACCGCTGGTTTCTATGCGGCCGGAAGACAAATGGGCGTAACCACCGACGTGATCGGCCCCGACAATTACGATCCCAACGCCGAGAAAGACGAGTTTCGTCGGATCCTCTCCAAGAAGCCGGCGGGCATTCTGATCAGCGCCGCCGATCCCGCGTTGCTGAAACCGGAGATCGATTCCGCCATCCAGCAGGGTATCCCCGTGCTCACGATTGATACCGACGCTCCCGACAGCAATCGCTTGTTCTTCATTGGCACGAACAATTACCAGGCAGGACTGATCGGCGGCCAGGTTGCCGTGAAGGAGCTTAAAGGCAAAGGCAACGTGATTGTCTTCACCATGCCGAACCAGGTCAATCTTGACGAGCGTATGCGCGGTTATCAGGCTGCCTTCGAGAAAGCGCCTGGGATCAAAATTGCGCGTGTTGTCGACATCAAGGGCGATCCGCGCGTGGTCTTCGACTCCACCCAGGCGATCATCGACAAGAAGGAAGCGATCGATGGCTTCATCTGCCTGGAAGCGCAAGGCGGCAAAGAAGTGGCTACGGTGCTGAGCAACAACAAGGTGACCGGCAAAGTAGTGGTCGCCATGGACACCGACGATAAGACTCTCGACTGGGTGAAACAGGGTGTGATCGCCGCGACGGTCGCTCAAAAGCCTTACACGATGGGCTACGTTGGCATCAAGATGCTCGACGACTATCACCACAGCAAAGCGGATATCGCGAAGATGGCATCGTCAAAGGGACCGATGTCGCCGCTGCCCGCCTATATCGATACCGGCGCAACTCTCGTGGATAAGAGCAACGTCGATGAGATTGCGCAGGCAATTCAGCAGTCGCAAACAAAGAAGTAGAGTGCTTGTCTTAACTGTGCCCGGCTGCGGCCGGGCATTTTGTTTTTCACGGCCATCTCCCCCTATGCGCCGCTCATCTCTACGTGTAATCCCAGAAAATTTGGAGTGTGCCATGAAGCACGAGGCTAACGGCAGAGTTGTAGTCATTACTGGAGCGTCCAGCGGCATTGGACGAGCAACAGCACTGAGATTCGCGGACAACGGCGACACCGTGGTGCTTGCCGCCCGGCGCAAGAACCTGCTCAACGATGTGGTCGACGAATGTGAGCAGCGCGGTGCAGAGGCTCTCGCAATAGAGTGCGACGTGAGTGAAGAGAGTGCGATCGAAAAACTTACCAAGTCCGCAGTGAAGAAGTTTGGACGAATCGACGTTTGGATCAACGATGCCGGAGTCGGTGCGGTCGGCAAATTCGAAGACGTAAAGCCGGAAGAACACCGGCGTGTAATTGAAACCAATCTCAATGGGGTGATCAACGGTTCCTGGTATGCACTGCGACAGTTCAAAGAGCAGGGCCAAGGCGTGCTGATTAATATCTCATCGGTTTTGGGCAAAATCACTCAGCCTTATATGGCCTCTTACTCGGCCTCGAAACATGCTATTCGCGCGCTCAGTGCGTGTATCCGCCAGGAACTCTGGCTGAAAGATGAAGTGGACATCCACGTCTGCACGGTTTTCCCACAATCAGTCGATACGCCGTTTTTTGAAAACGAAGCCAATCGCAGCGGCTACAAAGTCAAGCCAGCACCCCCGATTGAGACTCCCGAGAATGCCGCCGAGGTAATATTCCGACTCGCTGAGGATCCGCGCGACGAGGCGCACGTTGGCAAAATGGGCAAGCTCATGAGCATGCAGCAGAAGATTGCGCGCGGTCTTACCGAGAAGCAAATGTCGCTCATGACCGACCGCAAGCATCTCGACAAAAGCACGAAAGAAAAGCCTCATTCAGGCACGCTCTGGAAGGCGAATAAAGGAGCTGATGGAGACATTCGCGGCGGCTGGAAGAAGGACTCAGGCTTTGTACGTCCGTTAACCATCGCTACCGCCGCGCCGATCGGTTTGGCCGTCTGGCTAATGCTCAGAAAGAACAAGTCGTCCCAGCTACGTGAAGCGGCTTAGCTACGAGTTGTTGGGAGTAGCGGTTCAGTCGCTATAATTCGGCGCACTGAACCGCTACTTTCGAGGACAACTTGCGCAAGCCAGTAATCTTTCTCGTTTTGCTCTGTTCCATCTTCTGTTTCTCTCTTGATCGTCAACCTAACTCCGAATATCACGCCCGTCGCGTGGCGCTCTCGAAACTCGCGGGACCAAACGGAGCTTTTCTCGTCTTCGGCGGCGTAGAGTCCGACGGCCCCAACGCCATCTACGGCTTTCGCCAGAACGAAGATTACTTCTATCTCACCGGCCTGACGCAACCTGGTGGCGCCGTGCTGATAGTGCCGGCAACGGAAGCTAAGGACGGCAAGCCCGGCCACCAGTACGCAGAAGTGCTCTTCCTCCCGCAACGCAACCTGACGCAGGAAAAGTGGACCGGGGTAAAGATCGGCCCTCAGGACCCGAACGTGAGCGAGGTCACTGGGTTCCAGCACGTGGCTTCACTCGAACGAATGCCATCCGAGATTTCCGACGCCATCAATCAGCCTTTTATCAACTTGCTGATCAACAAGGGCCCGGAGGCTGACGCAGCGCAGGAATGGCTCAAACGCACGAATGCCTTCAAAGGGTTCGTACATTCCGAGGACGGTACCAAGCAGATTGCTGAAGTTCGGAGTCACAAGAGTCAAGGCGAGATCGCGTTGCTGAAGAAGGCAGCCGACGCGACTGCCGCTTCACATCTTGCAATGATGAAGGCCATGCGGCCTGGTGTTCCCGAGCACGAACTCGGCGCAATGATGACCTACGAGTACGAACGTCGCGGATGCGAGCGTCCGGCTTACGAACCCATCGTGGGCAGTGGATTCAACTCCACCGTACTGCACTACTCGGCTGGCCCGAAAGTGATCAAGGACGGCGACATCGTGGTGGTAGACGTCGGTGGCGAATATTCGATGTACGCCAACGACACAACGCGCACATTGCCGGCAAACGGCAAGTTCACAGCGCGCCAGCGCGAGATTTACGATGTCGTCCTGGGAGCTCAGCGCGCGGCCATTGCGGCTTTCAAATCAGGCGTGTCGACGCTCAACACTCAGGATCCCAATTCCCTGCACAAAGTCGCCTATGACTACATCAACACGCACGGAAAGGACTCCAAGGGTGAACCGCTAGGCAAGTACTTCATTCACGGACTCAGCCATCGCGTCGGACTCAATGTGCACGATCCCGGACCATTCGACAAACCACTCACGGCCGGAGAAGTATTCACAATTGAACCCGGAATCTACATCCCTGAGGAAAATCTCGGTGTACGCATCGAAGACACGTTCTACGTGGACGAGAGCGGAAAACTGGTGAACTTTACGGAGAACCTGCCGCACACAGCCGATGAAGTAGAACAGGCGATGAAGAAATAGACTGTCAGCCCGGTCGCAGCCGGTGGCCGGGCTTTCCGACATCCTTTCCATGAACTTGCCGACTTCCGCTCCGTTCGAAGCTCGCATTTGATATCCTTAATACCTCGTGTTGATCAAGGTCCTCTATGTGGTGCTCGTGCTGTGCACGATCGCGCTGGTAGGAGCGGTGGTGGCCGGCTATTTCAAAATCCGACGCCACATGCGAGGCGCAGGCAGGGACGTGAAAAACGCCTCCGACACGAAGGAACCGCAAAATCTAACCGGGAACACGCCGGAACAATAGGAAACACGATGGCTCATACTTCGGTTCAGGCAGTTGCACAACATCGTCAACATTCGGCTACCAGGCAGGTGCTCCTCGTCGCCGGGGCAAGCCTGCTGATGGCGATCCTGGCTCGTTTCTCCATGCCGCTGCCGTTTACGCCCGTTTTGCTGTCGCTTTCCAACCTTGGCGTACTGCTGATCGGATTGACGCTTGGCAGCAGACTCGGCGCTGCAGCACTCCTGCTATATCTGGCCGAAGGAGCCATGGGCCTGCCCGTGTTTAGCTCGGGTGGCCCCGGAGGAATCGCACAGATTCTTGGGCCCACGGGCGGCTTCCTGATGGCCTATCCGGTGGCAGCTTTTATCGCCGGACTGATCTCAGAAAAGGGTCAGCGCTCGGTGGTTCGTTTCAGCCTGGCCGCTTTCGCCGCCGAGATCGTGATCTTTGCCGGTGGCGTAACTTGGCTCATGTCGCTGACGCACGTCGCCTTCGCGCAGGCGATTCACTGGGGTGTTTACCCGTTTGCGTTCTTCGAAATCATCAAGATACTGTTGGCGGTAGGTGGTTCGCTCCGTCTGCAGCGTTCTTCCAAGCTGTCCGGTCTGGTGGGTTAGCTTGGACACCTGTACGCAAGGAAATATGCCAACGAGCAGTGCTTCGTCTAAAGTGAAAGAAATTACTGTCGCTCATAGTCCGGATTCGGATGACGCATTCATGTTTTATGGCCTGGCCACGAACAAGGTACGTGTGCCGGGACTGAAGTTTTCCCATACGCTTTGCGACATCGAAACCTTGAATCGCAAAGCCATGAACGGCGTGTACGACGTAACCGCCATCTCTTTCCACGCTTATCCGTATCTTCAGGACAAATACGCGCTGATGACATGCGGCGGCAGCGTCGGTGACGGCTATGGTCCGATGATCGTGGCCAATCGTTCATTCAGCCTTTCGGAGATCAAGCACGCTAAGATCGCCGTTCCAGGAACCCTCACCACGGCGTTCCTCGCTTTGAAGCTGTTCGCACCGAACGTCGAGACGGAAGTAGTTCCGTTCGACCAGATCATCCCGCAGATCCTTGCTGGCAAATACGAGGCAGGACTCATCATCCATGAAGGTCAGCTTACCTACGGGAAAGCGGGCCTGCATCGCATCGTCGATATGGGCAAGTGGTGGCGGGATATGACGGGACTACCCCTGCCGCTAGGCGGGAACGCCATCCGCCGCGAGCTGGGACGGGAGAACATCCACAATGTTTCCGTGGCGCTGAAGCAAAGCATTCAGTACGCGCTCGATCATCGTGATGAGGCGCTAGAGTACGCGATGCAGTTTGCGCGCGACCTTGATACCGCGTCCGCCGATAAGTTCGTCGGCATGTACGTGAACGAGCGAACGGTGGACTACGGTTCGGATGGCCGCGAAGCAGTAAGCCGTCTGCTCGACATGGGCCACAAGGCCGGCATCATTCCGCACGCCGCGAAAGTGGAGTGGATGGAATAGAGAGTCCCTGACCCAAAAACAAAGGACGGGATCGCTCCCGTCCTTTTTGTTTTAGAAAGCAGGCGTCGTTATTCGATCTTGTCCGGAAAACTGAACTTCGGATCAACGTCCACCGGCACATGCTCGACTTTCTTCAGTGCGTTCGTCAGGTGCTCGGGCATGGTGTCGTACTTGTTCAGTAGCGCCTCGGCACGCGCGCGATCGCCGGTTGCTTCGATCTCAAGCAACTCTTTCGCGAGCGCCGCTATTGAGTCGCCGATCTTGTCGAAATCGACAGAGTAGCGACCTTGGTCATCTCGCTTGAAACCGCCGCGTTCGTAGTGCCAGTTGAACTCCATCATCTCAGCCTTGCCATGTGATTCGCCGGTGCCGAAGCGAAGAGTCCGGAAATTTCCGGCCAGGTACGATGTGTAATATTCCTGTAGGCGCTCCTTCGGAAGCACGCCTTTGTCCACCAGCCACTTCAGGGCCCACATCCCGACAACATCGGCCTTTGCTTCTTCCAGTCCCCCAAACACCGGACCAATGGCTTCGCGAATGTCTACCTGTTTGCCGTTGACACGCGAGTACGTCGGCCCGAGCCCATGACAGATCTCGTGCATGATGGTGCCGGCCATATATCCGTCGCCGCTCGCTTTAGCAGCCTGCTCGGGCGGCATGAGGACGCGGGCGATCGGCAGGATGACGTAATTCACGCGCGCGTCCATGAAGTTCTTGAAGAACAGCTTCTTGGTTCCTTTTTCGGCATGAATGCGCGGATCGTTCGGGAGATTGTCGGCAACTGCCTGGTAACCGTGGCGCATATCTCCGCCGCGATAGGGTGAATCCATCACCTCCATCGGCGTGAGGTGTCCCTTCTTCGATGGACGATCTTCGGGCGCCAGCGGCAGTGCGTC
>DASTGW010000670.1:0-22221 GCA_035718705.1 Terriglobales bacterium
GACATGAACAGGATTGTAAAGGCAACAGGGGAAAGCTAGAAATTTGTAAGTTGTAATTTGTAATTGGTAACTGAAAGCACAAGGACTTCAACTTACAACTTATCAATTACAACTCGCAACTTAGAACACTCCCGGCACAAACTCTTCCACCACTAACTTCGAGAGCGCCTGGCATTCACCGCAAACAAGAATGGTTTCCTGACCGCTGGTTCGGAGCACCGCCACGCGCAGGCTTCCGCATGCAGCGCAGGCCGTTGTCGCGTCGCTGGAATCAGGTTCCTTGGTGTCGACCCAGATAGGGTCCGACTCGCCTGTTTTCTTGGTGTTGAGTTCAAAGGTGCTGCGGCATTCGGCGCACACATGGTTGAAGCAGCATTTCGGCTCGCAGGAATAAACGATGTCCGACGATCCGCATTGCGGACAACGCACTATGTCTTTGAGCGATTGCAGCCCCATTCGGAAATTCTACGGCAAAGGGTCAGGATGGTAGATGCCCGATAGACTTAGTACCCGACCGGTCGAACGTAACCAAGCCGAAGAAGCAGGCAGGCGAAGATCTGGCGAAAACCGGCAGGTCGGCCTAGAATAGCCGAATGTCTTCCGCAGTAGCCGATGTCCGAGCGCGTGGGGCGCTGGACTGGGCCCATCCCGTAGTCCGCGAATGGTTCCTGGCCAAGTTCGGCTCGCCGACAGAGCCCCAAATCGAGGGTTGGCCGCACATTCTCGCCGGACGCACCACGCTGATCGCCGCGCCAACTGGTTCGGGCAAAACTTTGGCAGCGTTCCTCGCCTGCATTGACCAGTTGGTTCGAAAGTCGCTCGCAGGAGAGCTGCGTGACTGCACGGAAGTGCTGTACGTATCACCACTGAAGGCGCTTGGGAACGACATCCAGAAAAACCTTGAAGCTCCGCTCGCCGAGATCATGCAACTGGCATCGGAGCGCGGCTACCTGATGCCGGAGATTCGGACTGCGGTCCGCACCGGCGATACGCTTTCCATTGAACGCCAGCGCATGCTGCGACGGCCGCCGCACATTCTGGTGACGACCCCCGAATCGCTCTACATATTGCTCACGGCCGAGAAGAGTCGCAGGAATCTGGCCCATGTGCGCACGGTGATCGTGGATGAAATCCATGCGGTTGCCGGAGACAAACGCGGCGCTCACCTGCTGCTGTCGCTGGAGCGATTAGAAGGGGTTGCGACGCAGACGCCGGTTCGGATCGGGCTCTCCGCGACCCAGAAGCCTCTGGAGGAGATTGCTCATTTTCTGACTGGATCGGATCGACCCGCGCCCGCAGTAGTCGATGTTGGACATCGCCGCCAGATGGATCTCGCGATCGAAGTCCCGAACAGCGAACTGGGCCCGATCGCGACCAACGAGCAGTGGGATGAGACTTACGATCGGCTGGCGCAACTTGCGCAACAGCATCGCTCGACCCTTGTGTTCGTGAATACGCGCAGGCTCGCCGAGCGGGTAGCACTGCATCTGGGGGAGCGGCTCGGTGAAAATCAGGTGGCAGCGCACCATGGTTCGCTCGCGCGCAAACTCCGGCTCGAGGCCGAAACGAAACTGAAGAATGGCGAGATTAAGCTGCTGGTGGCGACAGCTTCTTTGCAGCTTGGAATCGATATCGGTTTCGTCGATCTCGTATGCCAGTTGCAATCGTCGCGGGGAATTGCCGTCGCCCTGCAACGAATCGGTCGCGCTGGCCATTGGCGCGGAGCCATTCCCAAAGGACGCCTCTTCCCTGCAACTCGTGATGACCTCGTCGAATGCGCCGCACTCATTCGCGCCATCAATCACGGCGATCTCGATCGCGTGATCATTCCCGAGGCTCCGCTTGACATTCTGGCGCAACAAATCGTGGCGGAAGTGGCAGCGCGAAGCTTGCCGCACCTGGAGAATGCGCCTACTCAGCCCAGTGCGGAAGTCAGTCTCTTTGCTCATCTCGAAACTGGCATCGGTGAAGACGAACTCTTTGCTCTCGTGAAGAACGCCTATCCGTACCGCGAGCTGACGCGAGAGTTGTTCGATGAAGTGCTCGACATGCTTGCCGATGGCATCGCGTCAAAGCGTGGGCGGTACGGAGCGTACATCCACCGTGACCGGGTGAACAAACGCCTACGAGCGCGCCGAGGGGCAAGGTTAACCGCGGTTACGAGTGGCGGAGCAATTCCGGAGACGGCACTCTACGGCGTGGTCGCGATGCCGGAAGGCGTGAATGTCGGAACCGTCGATGAAGACTGGGCGGTCGAGAGCCTGGCGGGCGACATCTTCCTGCTCGGCAACACGTCCTGGAAAATCCAGCGCATTGAGTCGAACACCGGACGCGTGCTCGTCGAAGACGCTGCCGGGCAGCCGCCGAATATTCCCTTCTGGCGCGGCGAAGCACCGGCCCGCACGAACGAGCTCTCCACGCATGTCGGCGAACTGCGCGAGCACGTGAGCAAGATGATGGGCGACATGTCCCCGGTGGAGTTCACGTCGATTGTCGCGGGACACGTCAACGATCTTCCCACTTCGAACACCATTCAGTGGCTCAAGGATGAGTGCGGCCTCGACGACTCAGGCGCACAGCAACTGATCTCGCACATCCTGCATGGGCGCGCGGTGCTCGGCGAAGTGCCGACGAAGGGAACCGTCATCGCCGAACGCTTCTTCGACGAAGGTGGCGGCATGCAGTTGATCATTCACGCGCCGTTCGGCGCACGCGTCAACAAAGCCTGGGGACTGGCCCTTCGCAAGCGTTTTTGCAAAAGTTTCAACTTCGAACTTCAAGCAGCGGCAACGGACAACGGCCTGAACATCTGCCTCGCCGAGCAGCACAGCTTTCCGCTCGCGGATGTCTTTAACTTCCTGCAACCAGAAACCGTCGGTGAAGTCCTGCAACAGGCGGTGCTCACCGGGTCGCCGATCTTTCAGACTCGCTGGCGCTGGGACGCCAACCGTTCGCTCGCGCTGTTGCGCTACCAGGGCGGCAAGAAAGTTCCGCCGCAAATTCAGCGCATGCGCAGCGACGACCTGCTGGCGTCCGTCTTCCCCGATGTGGCCGCGTGCTTCGAGAACATTCAGGGCGACATACAGGTTCCCGATCATCCGCTCGTAAAAGAAGTGATGAAGGACGTGATGAACGAGGCGATGGACCTCGATGGTTTGCGCGCTGTGCTCGCCGGCATCCGCGACAAATCGATTCGAGCGATCGCCGTCGATACTCCGGTGCCTTCGCAGTTCTCGCACGAGATCCTGAACGCGAATCCTTATGCGTATCTGGATGACGCGCCACTTGAGGAGCGGCGTGCGCGTGCTGTGTCGCTGCGGCAGACGCTGCCGCAATCAGTGCTCGAAGAAGTGGGTGCGCTCGACCTTACTGCGATTGAACAGGTTCGAGAAGAAGCTTGGCCCGACGTGCGCGATGCTGACGAACTCGCCGACGCACTCTTCACAATGGTTGCGCTCTCGGAAGACGTGTTACGCCCAACCGCGGAAGGTGACACTACACCGCTCTTTGAGCGCTGGGCGCCGTTCTTTGCACAGCTGCAGGCGTGCGGACGTGCCGGTGTCGCACACATGGGCGATACGCAATTCTGGGTCTCCGCAGAGAAAGCAAAGACGTTCCAAGCTGCATATCCGTTCGCGGCCTTTGAGCAAGATCTGATCGCAACAGAGAAAGATGATCCAGCGCACTCCGAAGCTGTGCATACGGTGGTGCAAGGCTGGATGCAGCACTTGGGACCTGTGACGGCACAACGCCTCGCGAACGCGCTACAACTGCACCAGGAAGAAGTGTTGCAGGCGATGCTGCGGCTGGAGGCAAGTGGAACTGTGCTTCGTGGTTGGTACTCATTAAGTCGACCGTTCGACGGCAATTCTGCCCTCGATGACTCGCGCATGACCACTGCCATCGAATGGTGTGAGAGAAGGCTGCTCGCCCGCATTCATCGCCTCACGCTGGGCCGTCTTCGCAAAGAGATTGAGCCGGTCACTCCCGCGCAGTTCATGCGCTGGCTGTTGCGGTGGCAGCACGTGGAGCCCGGTTCGCAAGCGACCGGCGAACGCGGATTGCATGAGGTCATCCAGCAACTGCAGGGATTCGAGATTCCGGCAAATGCGTGGGAACGCTACATCTTCGCCCAACGGGTGCGCGGCTACGATCACGATGTACTCGATGACCTTTGCTTAACCGGCGCTGTAGGCTGGGGACGTCTGTCTCCGCATCCCGCAACGATCGAAGCGACCACAGAAGGCCAGCGCGCGCGGCGCGTGGTGCCGACGAGCGTCGCCCCCATGACCCTCTTCCTTCGTGAAGAGTCGAACTGGATGGCGATGAATCCGCATCTCGGCGTCGGCGCCATGAGAGATGCTTCCGATGACGTCTTCGCCGGTCTCGGCGACGAAGCAAAGAAAGTCTTCGACTTCCTGCGCGAGCGCGGAGCGTCCTTCTTTGCCGACGTGGTTCGCGCCACCGGCAAGCAGAAGCATGATGTCGAAACCGCGCTCTGGGAGCTGGTTGCCGCAGGATTAGTGACGGCCGATGGCTTCGATAACTTGCGTTCGCTGATCGACCCCGCTCGCCGCAACGGCAAACGCTCGAAGCAGGCTGGACGCTGGACACTGCTCTACCCCATCGATCTTGCGGATCGCGCCAAAGCGATCGAAGCCACCTGCTGGATGCTGTTGCGCCGCTACGGGGTCGTGTTTCGCGAATTGCTGGCACGAGAAACGATGGTGCCCAAGTGGCGCGAGCTCTGCATCGGCTTCCGGCGCTTGGAAGACCGAGGCGAAATCCGCGGCGGGCGTTTCGTCAGCGGTTTTCTTGGAGAACAGTTTGCACTGCCCGTCGCGGTCGAATCGGTACGGGGGATGCGGAAGCTTCCGCCATCAGGCGAAGTCATCACCCTTTCCGCGGCTGATCCATTGAATCTGGTTGGCATCGTCGTTCCGGGAGACAAGGTCCCGGCGATTTCGGGACGCTATGTGCGATTCAAAGATGGCGTGTTCGTGAGCGGAGAAGAGGCAGCGACGAGTATCGCGGTAGCGGGAGACTAGAACCGGACGGGCTTGGAAGCCCGTCCACACACTTGTTCAGACCTTTGGTCATCAGGGCAATTCCACTGCTTTCTCGGCTCCCTCTGCTACAATTTTCTGTTTGCTCCACAGCCCTTTTCCCCAGAGGTTTTCATGCCAGAAGCTATTGCCGCCAAGATGGATGCGCCGAAGCCGCTTGTATCGCTCACAGAAGACGAGCAGCTGTTTCGCGACAATATCCGCCAGTTCGCCGATGAGGCTGTCCGCCCACACGTGAAAGAAATGGACGAGAAGGGCGTGTTCCAGCACAGCCTGATCGATCAGTTCTTCCAGCTCGGCATCATGGGCATCGAGACGCCCGAGCAGTATGGCGGAGGTGGTGGCACGTTTTTCGAAGCCATCCTCGCCGTCGAAGAACTCTCCCGCGTTGACGCGTCGGCGGGTGTTGTCGTCGACGTACAGAACACGCTGGTAAACAACGCCTTCATCCGCTGGGGTACCGAAGCTCAGAAGAAGAAATATCTCGCAAAGCTCGCTGCTGACACGGTTGGTGCCTACGCGCTGAGCGAAGCCGGATCCGGTTCTGACGCCTTTGCGCTGTCGACCAAAGCTGAACTCAAGGGCAGCGACTACGTCCTCAATGGTCGCAAGCTGTGGATCACCAACGGCAAAGAAGCCGGCGTCTTTGTGCTTTTCGCGACCATCGATCCCGGAGCCGGTTACAAGGGCATCACGGCGTTTGTGGTCGAGAAAGACTTCCCCGGCTTCACCGTCGGTAAGAAGGAAGACAAGCTGGGCATTCGCGCTTCGAGCACCTGCGAGCTCATCCTCGAAGACTGCAAAGTGCCTAAAGAGAACGTTCTGGGCGAAGCGGGCAAGGGGTACAAGATAGCCATCGAGACGCTGAACGAGGGACGCATCGGCATTGGCGCGCAGATGCTCGGTGTCGCGCGCGGGGCCTGGGAGTTTGCCGTTAAATACGCGCAGGAACGTAAACAGTTCGGGCAGGCAATTTCCAACTTCCAAGGCATCCAGTTCCAGATCGCGCAGATGGCCACGGAAATCGAAGCCGCACGCATGATGGTCTATAACGCCGCGCGGATGAAAGACGCCAAGGTGAACTTCGTAAAGGAAGCTGCCATGACGAAGCTTTTCGCCTCTCAAGTCGCCGAGCGCGTCACATCGCTGAGTCTTGAAATCTACGGCGGCTACGGCTTTACGAAGGACTATCCGGTAGAGAAATATTTCCGCGATGCCAAGATCGGCAAGATTTACGAAGGAACGTCGAACATGCAACTGTCGACCATCGCCAAACTTGTGATGGGCAAATAGCGGTGGCAGAGGATCCCAAATCCGAGCAGGAGCGCCGCCGCTACATTCGCCTGGACGTGTCCGGGGACGTAAAAGCCTTCGACGCCGATGGCTTTTACATCGGGCGCGTCGATCGAGTGGGTGGCGGCGGAATCCAGATACGCCTGACTCCCGAGGCCGGCAGCCGGAGCTACGAAATCGGTTCGCTTATTGACATCCGCATTGTCGAGCCCGGGAGCGAGGAGCAGAAATTTCATGTGGAAGTCCGCGACCGCAGCGGCGATATCCTGGGCGTGCGCTTTTTACAATAAAACCTTCGTAACCTGACAGATAACCATCCTGCTATTTACCCTTGCGACACATATTTTCCTGCAATAGACTCCGCTTCTAGGCAGGATTTGCGCGGGTTCAGGGGATTTTTGGCCAATGGAATATGCAGTACAGCAGTTGCTCGACATGATCGCGGTACACCGCTTCTTCGTTGGGCTCCTGCATGACAAGCTCGGGTTTGAACCTCCCGTGCCTGTAAACGTGCAGGGGATGATGGAAAATGCCATCGACCTGCAAGAGGAGTCCGGAGAGGAACTAGGCCGCTGGCTCGCACTCCTCGACATGGCGATCACCCCGATGATGGTTCGTGACTCGCTGCGCATGGACGCCACGCCACCGGACGCCGCCGAAGCCCTACTACGCTATTTCTACCGCAAGCGCTCCGGTTCGGAGATCGATCGCGACAAGCTCGACTTCGTCATTACCTTCCTGCTGCGGCGCTTCGGAATGCCGATCCGCTCCGGCGATGAATGGGCCACGGACAAGGGTTCGCCCTTTGAAGAGTACATCTGCGAAAAGCTCGGTTTGAGCCTGTTGCCCGATCTGCCGGAGGAACATCGCCAGTTGCTCCGCGAGTTCCCCTTTGTCCGCGCCGAAGCCGAAGAGTTCGAGCACTTCGACAAGCTCATGGATTCCGGCATACTGCAACGGGTGCGTGATATCAAGCTGCGCCTGGGAACTTCGCTCTATCACCCGCGCGTGCTGTCGCTGGTGGCCGAATACAATGTGTACATCGGCAATCGCTTTGACGAACTGTTCCGGGAAGCCGCGCGCAGCATCAAGCAGTTTGCGCTTTCGCTGCAGCAGGCAGGTCGTTCCATCATGTCGCGGGTAGAAGGTGATGTCACCGTGGAGCACCTCGCCACGGTGGAAGAAGATCACATCCTGCAAAAAGAATACGGACGCGCCCAGGAACAACTGCGGAACGTTTCCAATTTCAAGAAAGTTGTCGATCGTCGCAAGAAACACTCAGTGCTTGTTCCCACCGATGCGATGCGCGGAACGCTACCGCTGTCGGGGGCCGCTGCCGGCCCGCAAGGCGGAGGTTCAGCAGCTGATATCGGGAAGAGTCCCGATCGCTCAATGGAAGAAGCACGGGTGGAAGCGATGCTCGAGACGATCAAGAACTTCGTGCACGCGGCAGATGCTCGTTCCGCAAACATCTTTCCCATGCGGAATGGCAACATTCCGCTCTCGCCTGCGGAAGTAGAAGCTTTCCGGGCCGACTTCCGGGGAGAGAAGAGCTTTCGTGGCGACTTCGCCTCCGCGTTAACGATGGCGGTTTCGATTTATGCCCGCATGTTGATAGAAAGCGAATCGCTCAAGCAGCGACAATCGTCGGCATATCTATGGAAGCCCCATGCCGATTCGCTTGCCTACCTGGTCGAGAGAGCAGCCCAGTTGCAGAGAGATAGCGCTGCTATTGAGTTGACCGGGCAAAAGCGAGGTCTCATGGAGAAGGTGAAGGCGCTCGAAACATCCCTCGCGAGAATGCAGCAGCAAAGCGCCACGGTTGCTGAACTCCTGCAGACCGTCGGCTCTACCAGCTAGAATTTTTGCAAAACGCCGGTCAGTATCCGAGACCGGAAGCAGCTGCTTTGGCCTGCTCGATCCGCGAGATTACCTGACGCAGGCGCTCGCGATTCATTGGCGATAGCTCTGTGAACTGAATTCCCATTCCCACGAGCGGATGCTTCACCGTCACAGTACCTTGGGCTTCAATCTTTGTCTCCGCCACATGCAGTGTGATTTCCACCCGACTGAACACCGCCAACGGAGCCGTAGTTTCCACGTAACATCCGCCGAAACTTAAGTCCTGCAGCGTGGTCCACTGTGGGATGTTCTTGCCGGCTTCGCGTATATTCGCTCCGCCCGAGATGGAGAACCTGGCTTCCCGACGTCGCGAATCGTCAAATGAGATGGGCGTAGGTTCTGAAGAACTCAGGTGTGATACCGGCGCTGATGCGCTGAACTGCGGCCCTAGTTTACGAGAAACTCCGGCGCCGATCGGTTTGGGAGCGGTACTCGGAACGCTTGGAAGGGCGTCCCAGATGTACTTGCCTGCTTCCACGCACTGTAAGCCGATCTGCCCTGCGAATGGCGTACCTGCAGTGCCAATCCACACGATACGATAGCGAGCCTTTTCCGTGCCGTAGCGGACGCCGACAATCTCGCCCGGATGGCTCCAGTTCTGAACACCGGAAACACGTGCCCCGTGTCGGCTCACGTCCACCGTTTGCGCAGGAAGGTTCACCGGACGTCCCTGCGAGTCCATACCAAACACGCGAATAGGCGCTTCCTTCAACGTCCGCGGCTCGGTGCGCTGTGGGTTCATGGTGTAGTGGAATGTCATCAGAGATGACTTGTCAAACTATGTTCCAGAGTCACAGGGGTGTCAAGCGCCCGAACGTGAAAGTTGTCGCCTGATTGGTAATCATCCTGCGAAAACCAAAGTTCACCCTCTCGCGGACGCGGCGCGTGCTTTCGGCATTACTGCAAACCTCGGCATCTTCCGAATCACGGAAGTCAGGACGCGCAACAGTGCCTCGGGCCCTTGCAAAGAATCGACGGCAGCGTCCGCTAGCTCGGTATCAATCGATCGTTCCGCTAATGGATACACAACGATGATCGGCACATGCGGATTTACGCGTCGGAGATCGCGAATCATATCGAGGCGCAGGCTACCGGAAGAGTCGCCGACCAGAACGCAGTCGAACGATCTGCTGGCAAACTTCGCTATCGCATCGGAGCCACGGAATGAGGGAACAACTTCGAACCCGGCGAGTTCCAGAATTCGATTACGGGTCTCAAACACCACGGGGTATGAGCCGATACTTAGAACACGGGGATGTGGATAGGCCATGGTGGGCCTCACAGTCCTGAGACTTGGTGGAGATTGAGCTAAGTAGACTGCTGAAGTAAAGGGTCGTCAAGCAGGGAGATAACTTAAACCTGCGCCCACGGACCTGACACGGAAGTGAGGCACAGGATGAACTAAAGGGGATTACTCAACGATCAATCGCGATGCCGAGAAGGATGGTAGGCCCGGCTGGGATCGAACCAGCAACCCTCAGCTTAGAAGGCTGATGCTCTATCCAATTGAGCTACGGGCCCATGCCACTGCACACAGAATACATCATTTTCCCTATAGTCTTGCGGCCATTCCCGAGGTAGCACTCATTGTTCGCACGCCGCTAACTCCTCTTTTATCTCTACTTTTTGTGTTCCCTTGCGAATGAGGATCACTGATCCAAGGATTACCGAGGCGGCCACGACAACATTTGTCGTCAGCGGCTCTCCGGCTAGCAGCCATCCCAACAATACGGCAACGATGGGATTCACATAGGTATGCGTCGATACCACGGTCGCCGAAACGTGCGACAGCAACCATGTATAGGAGGTAAATGCAACGATAGTGCCAAACGTGATTAAGTACGCCAACCCGAGGGCTGATCGCGCGGAAACCTCGTGCCATTGAAAGCGCGAGACTTCTCCGGTGATGCCAGAGGCGATCCACAGCAGCACTGCGCCGCAAAGCAGTGTGATCGCCGACGCGGCTAAAGGATCGTCCGGCAACGCCACGCGACGCGAGAAATGAACTCCCACCGACCAACTCACCGCGCTCAGAAGCACCGCCATCACACCGATCAATTCGCCATGCTCGGACCAGGCACTTCCACCAACCAGCACTCCAACGCCGAGCAGTCCACATAACATTCCGGCGACAGTCATCACCGTCAGCCGTTCCTGTCCGGCCATGACAGCCAATCCGGCAATCAGCATCGGCTCGGTCGCCACCAGCAATGCTGCCAATCCCGAGGGCACTCGCTGTTCTGCCCAGTGCAGCAGGCCGTGACCGACCAGGAAGTAAAGTGCGCCAATCTTGATGGCAGCAAACAAATGCCGCCGTGTCGGACGAAACCCGCGCATCCATGCCCAGACGAACAGTATGCTGCCAGCGATCAGGTGCCGCGTGCCGGCCGTCATCAACGGAGGGATCGTCTCGACGGCGTAGCGAATCGCGAGATACGTTGATCCCCAGATACCGTAGATCGCAAGAAATGCCAGGGCCATTAGTACGCGAGACGGCTCACCTTGGCTGCGCACGCTCAATGGCAGGACTCCCTTCAACCGGCTGTATTGGATGTTCAAAACTCTATATGGATGGGGAATTTGACTGTTTACTGCTTCGTGCTTCGCGCAGCTGACATCTGCAGCATCGCATGCCCCACGAGCCGCAACGCGATGCCCCAAGCCTGACGCGCTTCCCCTTCGTCGTCGCCAAAGCCAAACACATACAGAGTGAAGTAGTAGCCTTCACGAACAGCGTCAGCTGCATCCTCGTAATGAGCACGACGGATGATGACCTCTACTGACGCCGGCATCTCAGGCACGCGCTTTAGAAGCTCCATCAACCGGTTTCCGAATGCCTCATGCAACGGGAAAGATGCCTGCGGCGCCTTCTGATGAAAGGTGAGATCGACGTAGGACCCGAACTTGCATTTCGCGCCAAAGATCAACTCTTCTTCCGTAATCTCGTCACTGAACCAGGCGTCACACTTCGCCGACTGCAGGTTTGACGGAGACGAATTCACTGAGTTAAGGAAGTCCCGCAATCCCGGAAACGCGATGGCTTCTTCTATGCGATTAATCGCAGCTGGATCTCGCCGCAAATCGAAGTACTCGAAGCGTCCTTCGGGATCGGTCCACGGAATCGCAAGCGTTGGATCGTCCGCTCCCAACTCGATTGTCAGTTCTACTTCCACAAGTTGATCTTATCGACTTTGTACGAAGAGCGATATTAGCGAGAAGCGTTCACACCGCGAATTCCTTGGTGAATTCGACAATCTGCCGCTCCGCCCAGCGGCCATCGTATCCGACTGGATCGGCGAGAAAGGAGCAGTGGCCGCCATGGTCCGTCTCGATGTACCTGATCCTGTAATTGGCAAGGATCTTCAGACGGGTTTCGTCAGACAAACGGATGAAAGGATCGTCAAGCGCATGAACGATGAGCGTAGGCACGGCGATACGATCGATCACTCGAGCCGATGCTGCACGATAGTAGTAATCGTCCGCGCCATTGAAGCCGCCGTGCCGCGATGTGATCTGGTCATCGAAGTCGCGCAGGGTGCGAATCGAGAACAACGGGTAGGGCTGATAACGGTCAGGAAATAACTTCGCCTTGCGGGTCATCCGCCGGTGTAGCCCGTAAAGAAACTTGTACTCGTAGATTCGATTCTGCGGATCATGCAGCGCGGTAGCGGAAATCCCAAGATCGATCGCCGGCGAAATCGCTGTAACTGCCTTCACCTCCGGCGGAGCATCCTCTCCCCACTCACCAGCGAGCTTCAGAACCAGGTTGCCGCCCATCGAGAATCCTGCCAGAGCAATCGCCAGCAGCCTGTCTCCCTCGATCAGCGTTTTCACCACGCCACCGACATCCGACGACATACTCGAGTTGTACAGTGTCGGCGTCAGTTCCTCGGTGTCGCCACAATTCCGCATATTCAGCCGGACGACGTTCATCCCCGCCGCCCAGGCCTTGTTTCCCGTTCCGATCACATATTGCGAGTCGCTGGAGCCTTCCAGCCCATGCACGATGATGAGCGTCGTGCATGACTGCCGATCTTCCTGCCAATGGCAGTGGCAAAGGATCTGCACTTCGGGCTCGACGTTGAACAGGCGGTCTTCCGGCTTGGGAAGGTGGTTCTCGCGCGGAAGGAAATTCCCTGCCAGGGTCTGTCGGTGTCCGCCGCGCAGCCCTCGCCGTGGACGGAAATCACTCGCAAAAGGTCGCCCGTCACTGATAGCCGTGTTGCGTACTTTGCTGGTTTCGCCGGATTGCATCTAAAATTAGTGTACTGAAAATTTCACTATGCCCATCTTTGAATACATTTGTAATCAATGTAAACGCCCTTTTGAAGCATTAGTGATGGGCTCTCAGAAAGCTTCTTGCCCGAATTGCGGCAGCATGGATCTCGATCAGAAGTTCTCCACCTATGCCGTGAACTCCGCCAGCGGGTGGCGTGGCGAGCAATTCTCGCGCGGGGGAGGATGTGGTGCTTCGGGGGCGACTTGAGGAATGAAAGGCGGGCCGGGTGCCTGCGGAACCGAATAGCTGAAAGGCCGCCATTGGCGGCCTTTCCTACTGGATCGTCACTACCTTTTCGCGCGGTATCAATCTCAGCCGCCGCGTCTCCAGGACCGGGGGTCTCGACGGCAGTGCACCAATCAACTGCTGCGTATACGGATGCACCGGCTGATTGAAGATCTGCGACGTCACCCCGCACTCCACAATCTCGCCCTTGTTCAGGATCGCGATCTTGTCGCAGATGTTCGCCACCGACAGCAGGTCGTGCGAAATAAACAAGATGCCCATCCCGAGCTCGCGATTGAGTTTGCGGAAGAGCTGCAGTATCTCGGCCTGGGTAATGACGTCTAGCGCGCTTGTCGGTTCATCCGCGATCAGCAGTGCCGGACGATGCATTACCGCCATGGCAATCAACACGCGCTGCGCCTGCCCTACGCTGAGCTGAGAAGGAAAGCGCTGAAGAAACTCGTCATCGTTCGGCAATGCCACACTGGTCAGTGCCTCCCGAATGCGCGCAAGGGCCTCGCAGTTCGGACCGGAAGCATGCGCCTTCCAGGCTTCCTTCATCTGCGTGCCAATGCGCAATGCCGGGTTCAGTGAAGTCAAGGGACTTTGCAGCACGAGTGCGATCTCGCTTCCCCGAAGGCAGCGCATCTCGCTTTCTTTGACCTTGAGAAGGTCGCGTCCCTGGAAACAAATGCTGCCGCTGACGCGCCCACCTTTGAGTTCGATGAGGCGCAGAATCGACATCGCGATCGTGCTCTTTCCCGAACCGCTCTGCCCGATCAGTCCCAGCACCTCACCCCGCATCATCTCGAGCGAGACGGTGTTCAGCACCGGAGGCTTGTTGCCGTACCAGGTGGTGATCGACATTGCCAGCAACGACTCGCTCATTTGCCGCTCCTGTCGCCGTTATTCCGCAGGAAGATCTGATCGGCATTCCAATACGTCTGCGGACGCAGCACCACCGGAGCCGCGTTCGCCACGTTCGTAGACACCGCCGACAACGCGTTCTTGTTCACCAGGTAGATCATCGGTTGCTGCTCGTACACGATCTCCTGCACGCGGTCCCAAGCTGCCTTCCGTTTCTTCATGTCTGGCGACTGCGTCTGCGCCTGCATCAGTTTGTCCATCTCGGCTTCCCACGTGGTCACAGGCGACTTCTGCGCAGGAAACCATGCGTGATTCTCGCCACTGCTCATCCACACTGTCATCTGGGAGTTCGGATCCATCTCGGTGTTGATGAAACCGAGGATGGCCGCTTCATAGTTGAACTTTGCTGTAATTCGTTCGATCAGCGATGGAAAGTCCAGCGTGACCACGTTCACCTTGATGCCGATCTTCGACAGATCCTGTTGAATCATCGTCGCCATGCGCTCACGCGGCTTGCTGCTGGCATTGGTGACGATCGAGAACTCCACTGCGTTTCCGTGGTGGTCGCGTAGCACTCCGTTCTGTAGTTGGAATCCATCCTGAGCCAGGTACCGCAGGGCCGCGGTTGTGTCATACGGCAGTGGCTTCAGCTTGGTATTGAACCAGATCTTGTTGGCCGGAGAAGTGGGGCCCACGGCGGCCTGCGCGTGTCCTGCGAATACGATGCGAGCAAGATCAGCACGGTTAATGGCCACGGCTACTGCGCGACGGAAATTCTGCGAGACAAACCAATCTTTCTTGTAGTCCGCAATCGGCGCACTAGGCACCTGGTTGAACCACATCTGCTCGGAGTCTAGTGAAGGGCCTGCGTCGCGTACCTGCCCGGGTGCGCCCTGCGCCAGTTTGTCGTAGAAATCAGAATCAAGCGTATTGATGAGATCCAGTTCACCGCGGCGGAAGCGCATCAGCTCAATGTCGCGATTCGGCTGGATATCGAGTTTGATTGCGTCGAGCAAGGGAAGCTTGCGTCCCGACGAATCCTTCTTCCAGTAGTTGTTGTTTTTGCGCAAATAGACGTAAGAACCGGCCTTGTAGTCAGCGACGTAGAACGGTCCGAGCACCGCCATCTCCTTCTTCGGAGACTTGGCGGACATCATGGGCACCTGGTCGAACTGGCGATCGAGACCCGCTTGTGGTGCCGGGAATGTAATCGCGATTTTCGTAGCCGAAAGCACTTTCGTCGAGACTTCACCTTTGCCTGAACGGAACTGATCGCCCGTCACTGAGTGCAGGTTCGGGTCCATCAACTGCTTCACGGTGAACGCCACGTCATCGGCCGTGAACGGAGTGCCGTCGGAAAAGTACTGATTCGGGCGCAGTGTAAACGTGATCGTGCGTCCGGCATCGCTGATCTTCCACGACGTCGCCAATTCCGGCTCCAGTTGCTGGCTTTGGCGGTTCACACGAACCAGCACCCCGCCAGTCAGATAGCGCACCGTCTCCGAAGCATCGTCGGCGACTGCGATGGGGTTGAACGTCTTTGGATCGTTCTTGATGCAGAAACGAAGCTCGCCCGACTGACCAAACGCCGCGGACGCAAATAGGACAACAGTCAACATCAGCAGATGTGCCTTGCGCATCATGCCGCCACCTCACCCTCGCGCGAGAGCACCAGTTGGAAACTTGTCACCGTCAGGACCAATAGTCCGAGCGGCACCAGCTTCCAGTACTCCCCGCTGAAATTTGCAAAGTTCTCGAGCTCACGCAGCAGGCTGCCCCACGACGGAAGCGGCTCGGCAACACCCAATCCCAGGATGCCAAGGTTCGCTTCGCTCAAGATGAAAACAGGAATCGAAATCCAGAATTGCGCCAGCAGCACCGGCTTCAGGTTCGGCAGAACGTGCAGGAACATCAAGCGTATCTTGCCCACACCCGAAGCTCTCGCCAGCATTACGAAATCAGAATTACGGATATTCTTCGCTCCCGCGCAAAGCACGCGCGCGGATGCCGACCAACCCAGCAGTCCCAGCAGAAGAAACGTCACCATAACCGACGTGAATGGGGACACGTTGAGCGGCAACATCGCTCGGACCATCAGCAGCAGGAACAGCCAAGGCAAAGATAGAAACAGGTCTGTCGATGCCATCGCGAACTTCTCCCACGCTCCGCCGAGATATCCGGCGAGCGCTCCGATCAAAGCCGCCAAGAACGTCGACAGTAAAGCCGCAGCCGGGGCAAGCAGAAGTGACACACGCGTCCCATACAACACTCTTGAATAGCGGTCCCTGCCAAGATCATCTGTGCCTAGCCAATGAGCCTTCGAAGGCCCTGCGTTTGGCAACTCGTCGCGGAACTGCGTCGCGTAATTTGCTGGTGCGATCCAGTGTGCGGCGAGACTCCCCGCCACAACCACCAGCAACAGCACACACGCGAATATGCGGACCAGCTTCATGCTTCCTGCGCCCTGAAACTACTTCCCACAACCTCCGACACGGTGTTCGCCAACAACGTGACTACCGTCACGAGGAACGTAAGCGTTAGCAGCAGCGAGAGGTCACGCCCGAGCGCCGCCTGCCACGCCAGTTGACCGATTCCCGGAATACCGCAGAGCGCTTCCACGGGAATCGCCGCCCCCAACGCCAGGCTTACCGACACACCCGCTACGGCCAGTAACTGTCCCCCACTCACAGGCAGGATGTGAAAGATCAAAATCCTTGCTGAACTCAGGCCCTTTGCCCGCGCGGTGATAATGTGCGGCATCGCATAGCTCTTCTCGAGCAGATTGCGCCAATAGCGAAACACGTGTGCGAACACCATCAGCCCCAGGGCGATCGAACCGGGCGCATTCGCGAACACGAAGACGAGCGCCAGCACCGCTGAGGGAATGCACAGCAACAATCCCGACAGAAAAGTTGTGAAGACGTCATACGCGGCGAGACGAAGCATCGTTGCCGAGACAGCGAAAATCAACGCCAGCAACCATCCGACCAGCAGCCCGGTTCCAATCAACTTCATCGTCACCGGAAGCCGCTCGCCCACTAGTTCCTTCACCGGACGATTCAACGTCCGCGACATCCCAAATTCGCCGTGAAATGCGGAACGAACAAAATCCGTGTAGAAGCGCAGAATATTGTGCTCACCGGCTTTCGCTGTCCGCATGGCTTGCACGCTCTCGTTGGAGAGTCTGGAGTCCATCTGCTGCTCGTCGACATCGAAACCGGGCGCGTAGCGCACCAGAGTTGCAGCAAGAAAGCCGCCGATCATCAGGATGAGCAGCAACCGCGCCGTGTGACGAAGTAGCACCTTCACATTCGTCTCCGGGCTAGTTCACGATCGCGCTGTAGTGTCCCGTGTCAGCGCTGCGATCGAGTTTCTCGTGGTGAATCTGCTTTACGATGTACATGCGGCGATCCGCTTCGGCCAGCAGTTGTTCCGCGTCGCTTCCGTCTTCCGAGAAGAACGCTGTTCCCACGCTGATGGAAAGAATCTCTTCCCCGCAGACTTCCTTGCCCGCGTCCACCGCGAGTTGATTCAACAATTGAGCTTTTTCGTCGGAAGCTTCGCGCGTGAGACCAGGGGCAATGATGATGAATTCGTCGCCGCCCATGCGGGCCACATAGTCGTACTCGCGACAGACAGATCGCAAGCTGTTGGCGAAAACGCGCAGTACCTTGTTTCCTTCGAGGTGCCCGAAGCGATCGTTGATTGCCTTGAATCCATCCAAGTCGCAGACCATCACGGCGACAGAGTTTCCAGTGCGCTTGCAACGCGCGAGTTCCTGGTCCAGGTGCAGGAAGAGCGAACGAGCATTCGGCAGAGAAGTCAGGTAATCCGTGGTTGCCGAACTTTCCGCCTGCTGATACTTAAGTGCGTTTTCAATGGAAAGCGCGACTTTCGAACTGATTGCCAGCAGCACGCGCAAATGGTCCTGCGCAAATGCGTCTGGCTCGGCTTTGTACAGCGAGAGCACGCCGAGCACACCATTCATTCCTTCGAGCGGCACCGAAATCGCAGCGCGCAATGTGCTGAACTTTGTCGGATCATTCAGGTAGCCCGGTTCGACCGAAGGATTGCCATTCACGATAGGCTTACGGTTTGCTGCTACCCATCCGGAAAGACCTTGTCCTAGTGGAATTTCAAGCGACGAGAAGAGGCGGAAGTTGTCGCCGCTCACGTGTTCGGGAATCAGCTTGTCGTCGCGCAGTACATAGATCGCGATCGAGTCGAACGGAACCAGTTTCCGCAAGCGAACCGACAACACGGAAAGTGTTTCGTCCAAGCTGAGTGAATTTCCAAGTTCGTGACTGAGTTCGAAGAGCGTCTGCGCTTCCTGGCGAGCTGCGGCGATTGAATTCAGGAAACCGCCGGTAGAATTTCCAACCGCATTGCCGGCTGGTACTTCGGCAAAACCGGCTGCCGGAGCCGCGCCATGTGCGATCTTCACGTCGGTCGAGAGCTTCCGTTTTTCCGTAAGCTGCGCCTTCTGCTGCGCCAGTTGTTCCAGTTCCACGTAACGGCGCTGCAGCACTTCCACCACCTTCGGATCGAACGCCTTGCCGGCCTGGTTCGCCACTTGCTTCATGGCTTCCTGCAACGGCAGTGCGCGGCGATATTGACGATCGGAAGCGAGTGCATCAAGGCAATCGACTGCCGCCAAAATGCGTGCGCCGATCGGAATCTCTTCCCCCTTCAAGCCAAACGGATAACCAGAGCCGTCGAACTTTTCGTGGTGAGCGCGAACGATCGGCACCACCGGCGACGGGAAGTTCACTCGCTCAAGAATTTCCGCCCCCACCAGAGGGTGGATCTTCATCTTCTCGAATTCTTCCGGCGTTAGTTTGCCGGGCTTATTGATAATGTGCTCGGGAACGGCGAGCTTGCCGATGTCGTGGAGCAAGGACGCTGCCCGCAAAGCCTCAACCTCCTGCTCGTTCAGGTTGAGATCTTTGGCAACTTCGATTGCATAGATTCGAACCCGCTGCAGGTGGTCGTGTGTAGTGTGGTCCTTGGCTTCGATCGCCAGCGCCAGCGCTTCAATCGTGCGCAGGTGGAGGGCAGCCATGTTTTCCACGTGCCGCTTTTCGTCTTCCAGGCGACCCAGATACAAACGATAAGAGCGATAGATCCAGTAGATGACCGGCAGGATCAGCAGCGAGGTCTGCCAGCCGATGAACTTATTAACGTAGCTCACCATTCCAGAAATGGCTGCGCCTACCAGGTAATACGGGAACGACCAGAAGTAGCACTCAGACCAGATTTTGCGGAAGGGCTTGTGCTCGGTGAGCGCAATCACTACCGCCACCGGCATCGTGTTGGTAACGAAATAAGTACATGCCGCCGCGACCAGCATGATCGGCACGCTGTGTCCGGTATACCGATCGGTAGCGTGATACGCCCAACCGGCGATCACGATCGCCGTCGTCATGTTCGCGACGTTGAAGGAAACCTGCACCCATTTCGGCCGGGAGTTCGTCCGCCAGAAGCTCTGCACCATCGTCGCGCCATAGCCGATCAGCAACGTCTGCGGAACGCTTAACTCCATCACGCCAAGAATGATGAAGAAGAAGTTCACAGACATCGACCCGTTGATGCCCGGCAGGCTTACTTTCAGCCCGGAGGCAAGCATCGCGATCAGCAGATAACAGGCAAACCGCACCGGGTCGGTCATCTGCCAATGCGCCATCGTATAAATGGCCACGACAGTTCCGATCAGGTATACGGTCGCCAGATACACCTTGGCTTTGGCGGACATACACTGAGCTCCTGCGACATCTAGTCGCACGCTGCTGGCCACTGCATTTAACTTTGGTAACCGCCAGCAAGTTTCGCCTTTTCAACTATTTACAATCAGCGTATTACCGCACCGCTCTCACCAGCGTGCCTCTTTGTAAGACAGTTTGTCGCCAAAATCTGTTCAACCTGAGACAGATTGACGGCCTGATAGTTCCCGGAACGGCACTGAGACAAGCTCTCCCTGATCGGATTCAGTTGAAGAACTCCTTCAAGGCTGCTTTTCCGGTAGGCATCGGCACATACCTCCCCGTCTCAGTACTGCCGTAACTGGCGCGTCCGGCACTGCCAAAGCAGAATGCCCTCTGCCAATAGGACAGAAAGTCCCAATTCTGGCAGGTCAGTTGCATTAACTATCTTGGGATTGGCTTTTCGTGTCTCGTTTAGAGACACATTTCGAGCCCAGCTGGAGATTTTGAGTGAGCGCGAGCCCATCGCAATACCAGGTTCACGGATTCGAAGCCGTCGTCGTCAGCGAGCCCATGCGCAAGCTGATGCAGATGGTGGAACGGGTTGCTCGCGCCAGCGCTTCGGTCCTGATTACCGGCGAAACCGGTAGCGGCAAAGAATTCATCGCGCGCGCTTTGCATCATCATTCGCTTCGCTGCACCAAACCCTGGATCGACCTCAATTGCGCCGCACTTCCCGAACATCTCGTCGAAAGCGAACTCTTTGGCTATGAGAAGGGGGCCTTCTCTGGCGCCGATTCCATGAAGATCGGCCTTTTCGAACTCGCGAATGGCGGCACGCTCTTCCTCGATGAAATCGGCGAACTCGAACCCAAGGTGCAGGTAAAGCTGCTCCGTGTGCTCGACGGTGTTCCCTACTATCGCCTCGGTGGCAATAAGAAGGTTTCCGTCGACGTACGCATCATCGCCGCTACCAACCAGAATCTGGAAGCCGCGGTGAAGACTGGCCGCTTCCGCAGCGATCTTTATCACCGCCTCGGACAAGTTCAGCTACGCATTCCACCTCTTCGCGAACGGCCGGAAGACATCGAAGCACTCGCCGAATTCTTCCTGCAACAGAATTCTCCGGGCGTTCATTTCTCGCCCGAAGCCATGGTGGTGCTGAAGCGTTTCCCGTGGACGGGTAACGTCCGCGAACTGCGCAACATTGTTATTCAAGCTTGTATGGTGGCCGAAGGCACACAGGTGAAGCTGACCGACCTTCCTTCGGAAGTCGCCTTCGGAACCAGCGCGACCGAAGCTGCCCCTATCACGCCCGCCCAACCGACAATCGCCGTAGCGACTGCTGTTTCCAATGTCACGGATCTCGATCAGATCGAGAAGCAGACGATCTTACGCACGCTTGCCCAGACCGGAGGACACCAGGGTCTCGCCGCCGAACAACTTGGCATTTCGCGCCGCACTTTGAGTCGCAAGCTCAAGCAATACAATCTGCGAGCGGATCGTGAAGCCGCTGCCGGACCGCTCGGCTTTCTCAATCGTGAGCAGCAACAGTACTTCCGCGCCGCCATCGAACTCCCCGTCACAATCTGCACCAGTCGCGGCGTAGAAATTCACGCGCGTACCATCAACGTCTCGTCCGGCGGACTTTGTGTCTCCGGTGTCGATAATCCGCTGCAATGCTCGGGCATTCTCGACATTCGTTTCCCACTGCCCGATAGCGACGTCATGGTGGAAGCGAAGGCACAAGTTGCATGGGCCGATGTGCAAAAGAAGGCCGGATTGCGTTTCGTTGACTTCCCGCCCGAACACCAGCACACTCTCGACAGATGGCTGCACGCACGTCAGCACGAAGAAGGCTGGACCGTCCAGGTCGGCTGATGCGCCTCGCAATGCTGGTCCTGTTTGCTGCTTCCCTCTCAGCCCACGCATCGCAGACGGCCGATCGTATCGTCATTCTAAAATCGAAGCGAACCCTGATCCTTTACAGTGACGGCAAGGAGCTGAAGAGCTACAAAGTCGCACTAGGCGGACAGCCGATTGGACCCAAGTCGCGCCAGGGTGATCACCGAACTCCGGAAGGCATCTACCGCATCGACAGCAAGAACGCACACAGCCGTTTTCACAAGGCCCTGCATATTTCCTACCCCAACCAGCAGGACCGGCTGCGTGCCCGCGAACTCGGGGTGAGTCCCGGAGGCGACATCATGATCCACGGCTTACCCGATGCTTACGCCTATCTCGGCGCCCTGCACCGCCAACATGACTGGACCGAAGGTTGTATCGCTGTCACCAACTCCGAAATCGAGGAGATTTGGACCCTCGTTCAAATCGGAACAGAAATAGAAATCCGACCCTGAGCCAACCAGCACTGCTGGCCAAAGGCGCATCCTACTTCCCAGAGGTGGAGCATGCGCAAATCAGTCATCCCATTCTTGTTTCTTTTTTCGGCTCTTTGCTTTGCCGACACAGTCGTCCTCAAAGACGGCAGCGAACACAACGGCACCGTCACAACCGTAACCGCATCGTCGGTCAGCATGCGGGAAAACGGACGCATGGTTCGCTACACGCGTTCCAATGTGCAGGCCATTGAATTTGGCGACGCGACTTACTCCGATTCCAATCTCAGACACCGCGATCGCGATTACAACAGCAACAGCAATCGCAGCTACGACAACAATGGCAATTACAACAACAACGGCAACTACGCGTCGAACAACAATCGTTCGCGTGGACGCCTCGGCTATGACAACAACGTCACCCTGCCTGCGGGCACCGAAATCGTAGTCATGCCGAACGAGAACATCGATTCCTCAAACGCCAGCGTCGGACAGTCGTATTCGGCTGATGTCGCGGAAGACGTGACCAGTAATGGCCAGGTGATCATTCC
>DASTGW010000671.1:0-4205 GCA_035718705.1 Terriglobales bacterium
GTTGCACACCCTGGTAGGCGCCGGCGCGGCGGAGGGTGCAATTGATGCCTCCAACATGTTGAAGCCGCCGCTGGCGCGCGGCGAACTGCGCGCGATCGGCGCAACCACGCTGAACGAATATCGCAAGTACATCGAGAAAGATGCGGCGCTGGAGCGTCGTTTCCAGATTGTGTATGTCGGCGAGCCGAACGTGGAGGACACGATCGCGATCCTGCGCGGTCTGAAAGAGAAGTACGAAGTCCATCACGGCGTCCGGATCAAGGACTCGGCGATTGTGGCAGCGGCGACGTTGTCGCATCGCTATATCTCTGATCGCTTCCTGCCGGACAAGGCGATTGACCTGGTCGATGAAGCGGCGGCTGCGTTGAGCATGCAGATTGGATCGGTTCCCGCCGAGGTGGATCAACTGGAGCGCCGGAGGACGTCGCTTGAGATCGAGCGACAGGCGTTGACGCGCGAGGACGATGTGAATTCGCGCGAACGGCTCGAGCAGGTGCAGAAGGAACTGGCACAGCTGAACGAGAAGGTCACGGCGCTGCGCGCGCGTTGGGAGCAGGAGAAAGGGTCCATCAATCGCATTCGCGAGCTCAAGGAAAAGATTGAGCAGGCGAAGCTCGACATGCAGAGCGCGACGCGCAAGGGCGATTACAACCGGGCTTCGCAGATTCAGTATGGCGAACTGCCGCAGATGCAGGCGGAGTTGGAGAAGTTGAGCGCCACTGCTGATGGAAAAGACTCGCGCATGTTGAAGGAGGAAGTAGACGAAGAGGACATTGCGAAGATCGTCTCGAAGTGGACGGGCATTCCGGTGTCAAAGATGCTTGAGGGCGAGGTGCAGAAGCTGGTGCACATGGAGGAGCGTCTGCGGCTGCGGGTGATCGGTCAGGATGCGGCGCTGGAGCGCGTCGCTAACGCCGTGCGTCGTTCCCGCGCGGGGCTAAGTGATCCCAAACGCCCGATCGGCTCGTTCATCTTCCTTGGTCCGACTGGCGTTGGAAAGACGGAGCTAGCGCGGGCGTTGGCGGAGTTCCTCTTCGACGATGAGCACAACATGGTACGCATCGACATGTCGGAGTACATGGAGAAGCATGCGGTGTCGCGGTTGATCGGCGCGCCCCCGGGATATGTCGGCTACGAAGAGGGTGGGCAGCTAACGGAAGCGGTAAGGCGGCGTCCGTATGCGGTGGTGCTGCTGGATGAGATCGAGAAGGCGCATCCCGATGTGTTCAACGTCCTGCTGCAGATCCTGGATGACGGGCGGCTGACTGACGGTAAGGGGCGGACCGTTGATTTCAAGAACACAGTGATCATCATGACTTCGAACCTGGGTTCGCAGTTCCTGAACACCAAGGCGGAATTGAACGAGAGCGGCACATGGACGGCCGAAAACGATGCGGAACATCGTCAGGCTGCGGCGCGTAAGCAGGTGATGGAAGCGGTGCATGCCTACTTCAAGCCGGAGTTCCTGAACCGTGTGGACGACATCATCATCTTCAATCCGCTGGAGCGGAAAGAACTGATGAAGATTGTCGAGCTACGACTGGAAGACCTGCGCCGGTTGTTGGCCGACAGGAAGATCTCGATCGAGCTGACGGACAAGGCGAAAGAACTGGTTTTCGCGGAAGGTTACGACACCACGTTCGGGGCGCGTCCGTTGAAGCGAGCCATCCAGAAGCTGATCCAGGACCCGCTGGCGATCAAGATTCTCGACGGCGAAGTGCTGCATGGAGACCACGTGGTGGTGGACGCGAACCTGACTTCAAGGCAGATCGAGTTCCAGGTGAGCCATCGGGTGGGAGAGAAGCAGAGGGTGTGAAGTTTGAGGTCCCCCCCTCGCAACAGAAGGGAGGAATGGGGCACCCGCTAAACATAAGTGTTAGTTTTGGCCCGGCCATGCGCCGGGCCTTTGTTTTTTGCGGGCCAGGTTACCGTTGATAAGGGGGTTTCCGTAGTACTTCCGAGATTTGCGGGGCAGAGACTTGTGATCTGAAATGGTGTTTAATCGTCAAAGATCACGCAAGTCATACCCGGATGGTACCGTTGATGCGAAGTGCCCGTAGCATCTCCCTGCTTTTGTCGACCTTTCTGATTTTCACTTTTTCGTCTGCCCAAGCCGGAACTTCGCGCATTTCGCAATCGATCGACAACAGAAGGATGAGTTCGCTGAAGGGCAACGTGCATCCGCTGGCGCGCGCGGAGTTCGACCAAGGAGCAGTTTCGCCGTCGCAGATGGTGCAGAGAGTGACCTTGTACTTCCAGCAGACGGCCGCACAGCAGCAGGACTTGGAGCAGTTGTTGGCACAGCAACAGGATCCTGCTTCGGTGAATTATCACAAGTGGCTCACGGCGGAGCAGGTGGCGAGCAGGTTTGGATTGACTTCGGCAGACCTGGCGAAAGTGCAGGAGTGGTTGATCTCGCAGGGCTTCACGATCAATGAAGTAGCCAAGGGACGAGGCTGGATTACTTTCAGCGGGTCGGCGGGACAGATTGCGTCGGCGTTCCAGACCGAACTACACCAATATGCCGTGAACGGGGAGGTCCACTACGCGAACGCGAGTGAGCCAGCGATTCCGGCGGCGCTTGCAGGGGTGGTGCGGGGAATGCGCGGGCTGAATAACTTCACGCCCAAGCCGCGGGTGACGTTGCGTCCGAAATTCACGTCGGACATAAGCGGCAAGCACTTTATTGCGCCGGACGACTTTGCGCGAATCTACGGACTGAATGGGCTGTACGCGAATGGGATCGATGGTACCGGGCAGAAGATTGCGGTGATGGGGCAAACGGATATCAAGCTCACCGATGTTGCGACCTTCCGCAGTGTGTCGGGGCTGCCGGCGAATGTGCCGCAGGTGGTGCTGGTGCCGGGATCGGCGGATCCGGGAATTGTGACGGACGATCTGGTGGAAGCGAACCTCGACGTGCAGTGGGCAGGAGCGGTCGCGAAGAACGCGCAGATTGTTTATGTGAATTCGAAGAATGGCGTGTTCGATTCTCTGCAGTATGCGGTGGACCAGAACCTGGCGCCGGTGATCAGCATCAGCTATGGCGATTGCGAGGCGAACTTTGCCCAGACCGATTTCGATTTCATCGACCAGGTTAGCGCACTGGCGAATTTGAAGGGACAGACGATCCTGGGGCCTTCGGGTGATAGCGGTGCGGCGGACTGCGATTATTCGACGACAAAGACGCCGACGACGGTTGCGACCCACGGGTTGGCGGTGGATGTTCCAGCGGCGTCGCCTAACGTGACAGGCATAGGCGGGACGACCTTCAACGAAGGCTCCGGTACGTACTGGAGCGGCACGAACAACACGAATAATGGATCGGCGCTGTTCTACATTCCGGAGATGGGGTGGAACGATACGACGTTCGAAGTGGCCAATGGCGGCAGCCTTTCGGCCACCGGCGGCGGCATGAGCGTGCACTACAACAAGCCGAGTTGGCAGGCCGGGACGGGTGTTCCGGCGGACGGGAAACGCGATGTGCCGGATGTGTCGTTCAACGCGTCGTTCGATCATGATGGTTTCATCATTTGTTCGAATGGAGATTGCGTGAATGGATACCGCGCAACGGACACGACATTGGATATCGTGGGCGGGACGTCGGCGGGAGTTCCGACATTTGCGGGAGTGGTGGCGCTGATCAACCAGAAGACAGGAGCGCGGCAGGGGAATATCAATCCGCGGCTGTACGCGCTGGCGGCGTCGGCGCCCTATGTTTTCCACGATGTCATCAATGGTGACAATATGGTGCCGTGCCAGAGCGGTTCCAAAGACTGCGTGAATGGCACGCTTGGGTATTCGACGGGGCCGGGCTATGACCAGGTGACGGGACTGGGATCGGTGGACGCGTTCAGCCTGGTGTCGAACTGGACAACGGCTGCGACGGCGGACTTCGGGGTGTCGTTCTTCAATACGGCGCTGGTCACGATGACGAGAGGATCGTCAGCGACACTGCCACTGATCCTGCAGCGCAGGAATGGGTTTAACGGAACGGTTACGTTGACGTGCACAGTGACAGGAGCGACGAACACGACGTGCAGCGTGAGCCCGTCGACGGTGAACCCGGATGGAACGGTGAACGTGGTGGTGACGGCGTCGGCGAGCGCGGCGATGCGTCGTCCGGTGCTGCCGTGGCTGGAGTCGGCGTTTGGAGTAGCGGCGTTCTTCGGGATGGGGGTGGCGCGCAGGAATAAACGTCAGAT
>DASTGW010000672.1:0-17431 GCA_035718705.1 Terriglobales bacterium
ATCTTGTACCGGCATATTCACGCGCAGGACGGAAAAGTCGATGTACTTCCTATCGTGCTGCTGGCGCGTGAAGATGGCGAGCGCATCGCGAGATTGCAGGAATCCGGCCAGAAACTGCAGGCGCAGCTGGTGATGCCGAACAAGATCGGCGGTCCGATCAAGGCGGCGAATGTTGTCGCAGAGATTCGGGGCAGCGAGAAACCGGAGGAGTTTGTCGTGCTCGGCGCTCATCTTGATTCATGGGAACTCGGGACCGGCGCCCTCGACAACGGCTGTAATGCCGCGCTGGTGATCGACGCGTTGCGCGCGATCAAGGATGCCGGCGTGAAGCCGAAACGAACGATCCGATTCATCCTTTTCTCAGGCGAAGAGGAGGGAATGCTGGGCTCGCGAGCCTATGTCACGCAGCATCGTAGCGAGATGGACCGAGCTGCAGGAGTAGTCATCTTTGACGAAGGCACGGGAAGGACGACGGGCTTCTCGTTGGGAGGCCGCACTGATGCGCAACAGAGCGTAAAGCAGATCGTTGGCGGTCTGGAGAAGTTCGGCAATCTCGAACTCACCTCGGACGCCTTCTGGGGCACGGACAATCTGGACTTCCTTTTGGAAGGCGTGCCCACTTTGGTCGCGAATCAGGAGGCAGCCAATTACCTGGTGAACTATCACGCGACGTCCGATACTTTCGATAAGGTTGATATGGCGCAGCTTAAGAAGCACGTGGCGATGGCCGCATGGATGGCCTACGGCATTGCGAATGCGCCGGAGCGAATCGCGCCGCGGCAGTCGCGCGCGCAGGTAGAAGAGTTAATGAAACGCACGGGATTGGAAGATCAGATAAAGTTATTTGGTGGGTGGGACGATTGGGAAAAGGGCACACGAGGGAGAGTTAGATAA
Organism: Terriglobales bacterium; assembly: GCA_035718705.1. Classification (GTDB taxonomy): domain Bacteria; phylum Acidobacteriota; class Terriglobia; order Terriglobales; family Acidobacteriaceae; genus DATMXP01. The sequence goes on from DASTGW010000672.1 coordinate 895, forward strand.
GCCAGGTGAATGTTGGGCGAGAACCTTTATTTCTGGATCGGCTTTAATGCATTCGTAGTCACCATGCTGGTATTGGACCTGACGGTGTTTCACCGTAAGGCCCATGTAATTAAATTCAAGGAAGCCATCGGCTGGAGCATCTTCTGGATCAGCCTGGCGGCCGCCTTTGCCGTGATCGTTTATTTCTGGCGCGGCAAGCACGTCGCGCTGGAGTTCACGACCGGATATCTGATTGAAGAATCGCTCAGCGTTGACAACCTCTTTGTCTTCCTGCTGATCTTCCGTTACTTCAAGGTTCCGGGACAGCTTCAGCATAAGGTCCTGTTCTGGGGAATTATCGGCGCGCTGGTCATGCGCTTTGTGTTCATTTGGGCTGGCGTGGCCCTGATTAACCGATTTCACTGGATCATTTACGTCTTCGGCGCATTCCTGGTCTACACAGGACTGAAGTTGCTGAAGTCCGATGATTCCGAGGTGAAGCCGGAGCACAATCCCGTGCTGCGTGTTTTCCGCAAGTTCATGCCGGTTACGGATAATTATGAAGGCGGCAAGTTCTTTGTCCGGAAGCGCGGGTTGTACGCGACGCCACTGTTCCTGGTGCTCCTCGTGATCGAAACAACGGATGTTGCATTCGCCGCTGACTCCATTCCCGCCATCCTGGCGATTACGCGCGATCCATTCATTGTGTACACCTCGAACGTGTTCGCCATACTTGGCTTGCGTTCGTTGTATTTTGCGCTCGCCGGGTTGATGGATGCTTTCCATTTCCTGCACTACGGCCTGGCGATCATCCTGAGTTTTATCGGTGTGAAAATGCTGATCTCGAACTTCGTGCATCTGCCGACTTGGGTTGCGCTCGGAGTGGTGGCTGGAGTATTAACTTTGTCGGTGGTGGCAAGCCTGGTATTTCCGAAACAGAAGTCAGACAAGTAAAAAGACAGTCGTTTCCTGGGAGGATTCTTGAAGAAATTCATCTCTATTGTTGCCGTAGCTGTGTGCCTTCTTGCCGGTGCGCAAGCGAAGACGCCAGCTAAGTCCTCCAATGCGGAGCCAAAACTGCTGACCTGGTCGCAACAGATCAAGGTCCGCGAGGGATGGCTCGAAAAGCGCCACGGCATGATCCTCGACATGATGCGCCGCAACGGCGTCGACATGTGGATTGTCGTGAACGAGGAGTTTCATAACGACCCTTTGACCGAGTACGTTGCGCCGCCGCGGCCATACACGGGAGGTCGCGATTTTTTCGTATTCATCGATGCAGGCGATGCGGGTTTGAAGAAAGTAGCTATTACCGGGTTCGCTGAGTCGAATCTCAAGCGTTTCTTCGAAGCACCCGACGATCCCGTCCCCGCGGACAAAGTGCTGCCGCAACTTTACGAGCAGTACAAACCGAAAAAGATCGCACTCTCCTATGGCGGCCATCGGGGTGTCACCCGCAGCATCACGCACGATACGTACAAGTTCATCGCAGAGAAGATGGGGCCGGATGCCGAGAGTCATTTTGTGCCGGCTGAAAACCTGATCGAGGAATACTCCGATACCCGCATCCCTGAGGAATTCGGCACCTACACCGACATGGTGAAGCTGACGGAAATCATGGCTCATCGGGCACTTTCGAGCGAAGTGATCAAGCCGGGGAAGACGACGGTGGGCGACGTCCGCAATTGGCTCTACGACGAAATGGGTCGTCATAACCTGACGACCTGGTTCCAGCAGGATCTGCGTGTGCAGCGAAAAGGCATGCCGAACAAGACGTCGCGTGGTTTCCTGGCCGTCGCGCCAGAAGATGTTGTGATTCAGAAAGGCGACGTGGTTCATCTCGACTTCGGCATCACTTACATGGGCCTGAACACGGATTGGCAAAAGATGGCTTACGTTCTTCGCGACGGGGAGAAGGATGTCCCGGCAGGATTGAAGAAGGCGCTCGCCAATACCAATGCACTTCAGGATTCCATGTGCCGCAACTCGAAGCCAGGTAAACCGGCAGGCGACGTTTACAACGACGTAATGAACGAGATGAAGGAAAAGGGAATCGAGGCTAAGGTGTACAGCCATCCGCTGGGCTTCCAGGGTCACGGATTAGGTCCGTCGGTTGATTATCGTTCCGCGCAGCGCGCTGACACGATGCCGGTGGCGAAAAAACTGCGCGATGGTTCCTACATTTCAATCGAGCTCAACTCGCAAACGCCGGTTCCCGAATGGGACGGCCAGAAGGTGTATGTGATGGAAGAAGATCCAGCTTATCTGACGGGAGAAGGCTGGAAGTTCTTCGTTCCGCGGCAGACAGAGTGGTACATCGTGAAGTGAGGGCTACTCGAAGCGGATCTTGTCGCCCGAAATGATCGAGTGCTTTTTGAACTTCATATCATCGTGCGCAGGATAGTCGAGGCGGTAGTGAGCGCCTCGGCTTTCGAGGCGGGCGAGAGCCGATTTGGCGATCAGCAGTCCGGTTTGCCAGATGTTGCGGGCTTCGAAACAGCGCCGGCAATGGTCGTTCGGAAGCGATGGCTCAAGCTTCTGCAGTTGCTCGATGCCGCGCTTGAGTGTCTCCGCCGACCGTACAATCCCTGCGTCGCGCCACATGATCTCCTGCAACTGGCGAATGATGGCATCCGCTGACTTGGTGTCGCTCGCAGATGCGGCCTTCTTCTTTTCGCTGCTCTTCTTCGCTTCTATCTCCTTCAACTCCGACTCTTCCGCCATCATTCTCGCCGCACGCGCGCCAAACACCAGTCCTTCGAGCAGGGAATTGCTAGCCAGGCGATTCGCACCGTGAACACCGGTGCAGGCGACTTCACCTGCCGCGTAAAGACCGTCGATGCTGGTGCGCCCGTCCAGATCGGTCTTTACGCCGCCCATCGCATAATGAACGGCCGGTCGTACCGGGATCATCTCTTCCGAGATGTCCACGTTGTACTTCAGGCAGGTCTCGTAGATACGCGGAAATCTCTTGCGAATGTGCTCGGCGTTCTTGTGCGTCAGATCCAAATAGACGACGGGATCCTTGCTGCGACTCACTTCAAGTTCGTGCGCGATAGCGCGGGCAACCACGTCGCGCGGCGCGAGTTCCCCCATGGGGTGATACTTCGGCATGAAACGCGTCATGGTGTCATTGCGCAAGATGGCCCCTTCACCACGTAGCGCTTCTGACAAAAGGAACCGAGGAGCGCCTTTTACATAGAGCGCGGTTGGGTGAAACTGCACGAACTCCATGTCGCTAATGACAGCACCGGCGCGGAATGCCATGGCAACGCCATCGCCGGTTGCGACGCTGGGATTCGTTGTCTCTTTGAACACATGGCCCAAGCCTCCCGTCGCAAGCAGCACTGCCGCTGCGCGTACCGGATGCATTTCGCCGCTCTGATCCAGCATGGTAAGACCGACTACGTTGCTGTCTTCAATAAGCAGGTCAGTCGCAAATTCAAATTCGCAGATGGAAATATTCTTCAGCGACTTGGCTTTGAAGTAGAGTGCGCGGCCAATTTCCTGTCCTGTGGAATCGCCATGCGCGTGAAGGATGCGGTCGCGACTGTGAGCGCCCTCGCGGGTGAAGGCCAGTTTTGAGCCCTGACGATCGAACTGCGTGCCCCACGCGATCAGTTCTTCGATCCGCTCGGGGCCTTCCTGCACCAGCACGTGCGCGGCATCGGGATTGACGATGCCATCGCCGGCATTGATGGTGTCCTGGAAGTGAAGAGAGATCTCGTCTTCGTCGCTGAGTGCAGCGGCGATGCCGCCCTGCGCGTATTGTGTTGCGGACTCGGTGTACTCGAGTTTCGCCAGTACCAGGACGCGTCCAGCAGAGGCGAGTTCAATGGCGGCGCGCAGTCCGGCGATACCTGCGCCGACTACGACGAAATCAGTTTCCGCGGGAACACTCTTCATTCGATTCTTTCGAACAACCCAACTCTCTTCGAGGAATGGTATCACTCCACCTACGTTATTATGTTGATGGTGACGAAGATCGACATTCACGTGCCGTCGCACAACTACTCGGCGATGATTGAAAGTGGGCTGCTGAAGCGTGCAAGCGAGTTTATCGCGCAGGTAGTCCCGGATCGGAAACGTGTGTTCGTGGTCACCTCGGCGCCGATCCGCAAGCTTTGGGGAGAGGCCCTGATCGAATCGTTGGATGTCTTCGAAACGACGGTCCTCGAGGTCCCCGACGGCGAACGTTACAAAACGGTCAAAACGGTTGAGGACCTGCTGCGCAAACTGGTGAAGCGCGGAGCCGACCGCAAGTCTGTGCTCGTCGCGTTCGGAGGCGGCGTGATCGGCGACATGGCTGGATTCGCGGCGTCGGCATACATGCGCGGCATCGACTACTTCCAGATACCGACAACGCTGCTGGCGCAGGTAGACGCTTCCATTGGTGGGAAGACTGGCGTGGATCTGCCGGAAGGCAAAAACCTGGTGGGTGCGTTTCATCATCCGCGAGCGGTGTTGATTGACCCTGCGGTGCTGGCGACATTGTCCGATCGCGAATTTCGCGCGGGTCTGTATGAAGTGCTGAAGTGCGGTTTGATCCGGCGGCCGGAGATCTTCGAATTCATGGAACAACATCGCGAGCGTGTGCTGCAACGCGATCCCGAGGCGCTGGAATGGTTGATCACTCAGGCGGTACAGGTTAAAGCGGAAGTGGTTTCGGCGGATGAACGCGAAGGCGATCTGCGTCGCATTTTGAATTTCGGCCATACTATTGGCCACGCTCTCGAAACCGAAACCCGATACCGGCAATTTCTGCATGGTGAGGCCGTTGCATGGGGTATGGTCGCAGCGTCGATGATCTCCGCCGCATTGCAGAAAACCGAGTCTGAAACTGCCCGCCGAATCATCTCGACCATTCTTGCCTATGCAGCACTGCCCAAAGTAGAAACTCGCGGCAAGAAGATCGTGAAGCGCTTGGCGACAGACAAGAAAACTCTGAACGGAGTCGTGCACTTCATTCTGCCGACGAAACTTGGTAGCGTTGAGATCGCCAACGACGTACCAGAAAAAGTAGTTGTCCAAGCTGTCGAAGAGTTGCGATACCTGTCGCAGACTGTTTGAAGAGGGTAATCATCAGCACGGAAACCAAGCCGGCCGTAGTGGGGGCGGCGCCCGCGGGCGCAACGGACCGCGATTCCGCGTCGCGAGCCGTCCGTGAGATGTTCGGCTCGATCGCGCACCGCTACGACTTCCTGAATCACGTGCTGTCAATGAACACCGACCGTTACTGGTGGTGGCGCGCGTCGCGAATGTTTCGCCACATCCTTCAACGAAATGACGCGCGAGTGCTCGATCTCTGCTGCGGAACCGGCGATATGACGTTCGCGCTGCGCAAGCGCGCCGGAAAATTCACGCCCAAGATCATGGGCGCGGACTTTACGCATCCCATGCTGCAGCGCGCACGCCAGAAATCACACGGCACATCCTTGCGCTGGGTAGAAGCCGATGCGTTGCAGTTGCCACTACCCTCAGATCGCTTTGACCTCGTTACTTCAGCTTTCGGCTTTCGCAATCTTGCTGACTACGACGCCGGCTTGCGCGAGATCTACCGCGTGCTGCGCGCCAGTGGCGAAATCGGCATTCTCGATTTCGGTGAGCCCAAAGGCTTGATCGGCAAGCTCTATCGCTTCTACTTCCGCCACGTGCTGCCCAGGATCGGCACTCTGCTTTCAGGTGTGCGCGGGCCCTACGCTTATCTTCCAGCGTCGGTAGCACGTTTTCCCGAGCCGGATGAAATGCTTGAGCGCATGAAGAAGGTCGGCTTCCGGGAAGTTTCCTGGACCCCCTACACTTTCGGAATTGCGGGGCTTTATCGCGGAAAGAAGTAGCTAAGACTTTGCAACCGCGCTTGCCGATCGCGGCTTCGGTTCTTCCTTAAAACAATCTTCCAGCGCAGACACCACGGTGTGCTGTATTACCTGCTCGTAATTACTGCCAAGAAATTTCTTCAGCTTCGAGGTATCCATGGTGTACGAGCCGATCAGGTAGGGAAGTGCCTGCGGAGGAATCCCTGAGATCCCGAACTTCCAACCAAGTTGCAGGATGATCTTCATCACCCAGCGCCCGGGAACGTTCACGATTTTCGCGTCCGCAATATGCGCCGCTTGTTCCAGGGTGATCGGCGTTCCTTTGCCCGCGACGTTTAAAACCGTCAGCGAGTTCTTCTTCTCAGGCGTGAGACGCAGGATGTAGGCCAGCAGACGGGCCATGTCGTCCACGTGCAGGAACTGGAAGTGGCTCTCCAGGTATTTCTTTGCTGGGCAGAGTAGCGGCAATCGGGTGCCATTGTCGCGCATCTTCTGGGCACGTTTGCTTTTGCCGGTGGGGGTACCCCGCAGAGCCCCGACAAGATAGTTCTGCATGGTGGCGCCGGTGAAGATATGCGGACGCAACACGTAAGTCGCGCAATTACCGAGCGCCTCCGCGCGAAAGCGAACCACATCATCTGCTTCCTGCTTTTGCACGGCGTACGGCAACGTGTGTGCGCCGAGCGGATACTCCTCTTTCACCGCTCCATAAGTCTCAGGTCCGTACGCGGAAACGCTGCTGGGAAAGATGAAGGTATCAATCGCACCGCCTTGTCGATTGACCTCGGTGATGGCCTCCATTACGCGCGCCGTTCCAGCGACGTTGATCTGCCACATGCGTCCGGTATCGATTACGCCTGTTTGCAGCGGATCGATGATGAACGCCAGGTGCACTACCGCGCGAGCTTTCGATTGCTTTAGGACCTGCACCAGTTGGCGGCAGGCGGATTCACGTCCTACATCAATCTTTTCGAAGCGAAGCGGAAGGTCCGTCTTGGGAGGGTTAACGTCCACGCCGATCACCTGGAAGTCATCCAGCAACCTGAGCAGTCGCAAGCCCAGGTTGCCGGAGATTCCGGTTACTACAATGGTCGGTTTGGTGCCAGTCGTCACTTCTCCTGTGTTCACTTCTTCGGAGTGGCAGGTTTTGCTGCGGGAGCAGCTTTCGGCGTCGTAGCCTTGGTACTGGAAGAAGGCGCCGCCTTCGGAGTCGGCTTGGCCTGAGCCGTCCCCGCTGGTGTCATGGCATGCACTTCGTGGTCTTCCGGCCCGCCGCTGGCAAAGTAGGCTTCGTTCATCTCCGGCTTGATCGTCGATGTGAGCGATTCCATCTGCTGCTGCATACGTTGATTTGTCAGCTGGCTTTCAATTTCCTGCTTCACCTGTGAAAGGGGAGTGGTGGTCTTTTCTTCAACCTTGTAGATGTAGGCACCCGCGGGTTCAACCATCACCTTCGAGAGATCGCCCTTGTTCAACTGGAACAGCGCTTGCTGTTGCGGCGGGACGGCATCGTGCCTCCAGTTAGGAATCGAGGTCGGCGGCGGAGGCGTTTTGAATCCGGACGCTTCGTAGGCCTCCTTCTGAATCTTGTCGAAGTCTTCGCCGGCGGCCAGCCGTGTACGATACTTTTCGCCCTCTGCCTGCAACTCCTCGTCGGTCTTTGGCTTGTTGTCTTCGGGCTTCTGGTTATCCGCTGCGGGCTTGTTGCGGGGAATGAATACGCGTTTTAGGGTGATTTCTTCGTATTTTGGTTTGTTGTCCTGGTAGTACTTCTCGACATCGGCTGGTGTCGGCTTCGACTTCTCCTGTACGTCCCCCAGAAGCTCCTGCGACAGGATTCTCATTTTCATGAACGACAGGATCTCGTTGTAGCGCTGCGTCTGATCGAGGTGGCGCTTCCGGGCTTCCTGGGAGAAAACCAGCATGCGCGAGTAGTCTCCGGCTAGTTGCTTTCGGGCAGCGGTTGGCATATTCGGCGCGAGCGTCTGAGTGAGGTGTTCAAACTCGGCGCGGGTGACAACTGTCTTACACTCCGGCGATTTCGGATCGGTGCCGGCCGGCTTATCAGGGCAGAGTCCCTGGAGCGTAATCACAGGCGCATTAGGTGCGACATCGGCGGCCTTATTCGCTTCAGGAGCACTTGGTTGCGGAGGAGTAGCTTGCGCCATGGCGAAACTCGCCGCTAAAAAAAGAACAGGAAGAACTTTAGGCATTGAATCTCCAGTTGGGCAAAAAACATCGACTTGCTTAGGATTGGCGGAAAAATCCTAGCACAAAGCGCACTCCCAACACTGATTGTGTGACCTCAGTGCTTGGCGTTCAGGGCACCTCCGTTGATAATCAAAATGATGCCCCAATCGAACGCCATCCACGCTGAGCACATGCAGTCGGAAAAACTTTCCGTAGCGCGGAACTCGGTCTTTGCAGCTGTCTGTATTACGGGACTCAAGATCGTCGTAGGGATTTCCACTGGCTCTTTGGGCATACTCTCCGAGGCGCTGCATTCTGGACTCGACCTCGTCGCGGCCGTCATTACATTCTTTTCCGTCCGTGTCTCAGACAAACCTGCCGATGCGGACCATCAATACGGTCATGGCAAGGTTGAAAACTTTTCAGCCTTCCTCGAAACCACTCTGCTCTTACTCACCTGTGCGTGGATCATCTGGGAAGCCTTTAAACGGCTCTTCTTCCACAGCGTGGAGATTGAGCCCTCCATCGCCGCATTCCTCGTGATGGTTTTTTCGATTGTCGTCGACCAATGGAGATCACGCGCTCTGAAACGAGTTGCGGATAAGTACGAAAGCCAGGCGCTTTCGGCCGACGCTCTTCACTTCCGCACTGACATATGGTCAAGCTCCGTCGTCATTTTGGGGTTGGCTCTGGTGTGGCTCGGACGCACCGTTCACATCGGCTGGATGCGTGTGGCCGACCCGCTGGCCGCATTGTGCGTCGCGGCCCTGGTGATCTCGGTGAGTTGGCGGCTGGCGCGCCAAACCATCGACGCGCTTCTGGACGCAGCCCCTACCGGCAAACGTGCCGAGATCCTTGATGCGGTGCGACGGGTTGACGGGGTCCTTGAAATTGAGCGTGCCCGTATCCGCAAAGCGGGGAACCGCTATTTTGCAGATCTTTCCATCGGCCTGAGCCGGAACGTGACATTCCAACGCTCCGAGCAGATGACGCATGAAGTCGTTGACGCCGTGCGCCGGATCTTGCCGGATGCCGACGTGATGGTGCACCCCGCGGCTCGCGCGGTCTCTTCGGAGAATATCTTCGATCGCATTCGCGCCGTTGCGACTTCCAGCAATCTGAACGTCCACGACGTCAGCATCCAGGACTTTAACGGACAGCTACACGTGGAACAGCACCTGGAACTGGACGAGACGCTGTCGCTGAAAGACGCTCACAATCAGGTCACCGAACTCGAGGCAGAAATGAAAGACAAGGTGCCGGAGATCGCGTCGATCCTGACTCACATCGAAAGCGAGCCCGCCACCATTGAGACTGCCGAACAGATCGAATCCAATGCCGGACTCGAGCGCCAAATGAAAGAAGCGGTCCGTGATTTTCCCGGTATCCTCGACATGCACGAAGTGATCTTCAAGCGGGTCGGCGACAAGCAGTACGTCTCGTGCCACTGCACCATGCAGGACGAACTGCCCCTTTCCAAAGTTCACGAACTGATGACAGCACTCGAAATTCGCATTAAGCAGATGGACCCGGATCTGTTTCGTGTATTGATCCATCCTGAACCATCAACCGATAACCTGAGGTAGAAATGGCAAATATCACCGCTTCCGCAAAGTGGATTGATGCGGAACGTTTCTTGGGAACGGCGACGTCCGGACACTCGTTTGTGGTTGATGGTGAATCTAAGTCCGCGTCTGGCCCGATGGAGCTTGTATTGATCGGGCTGTGCTCCTGCACCGCTGTGGATATCGTCAGCATCCTAAAAAAGAAGCGTGAGCCGTTCACGTCTATCGAAGTTCATGCTGACACGGAACGTGCCCCGGATCCGCCGCGCGTTTACACGAAGATCAAGCTCACGTATCGAGTCGGCGGGCAGGTGTCTCGTAAAGCGATAGAAGATGCGATCCGGCTCTCGATTGAGAAATACTGCTCGGTTGAAGCCATGCTGAAGAAGACAGCGGAAGTGACGTATGAAATCGAGATGGTATAAATAGGTGCACCTTTTTCGCCGGAGATTACTTCCAACCGAACATGAGCAAATCGATCATCCTTTTCACACAGCCCGGCTGACCGCCTTGTCATTGGGCCAAGAGCCACCTCTCGGAGAGAGGACTCGAATTCACCGAACGCGATATCAGCCGTGACCCCGATGCGGTTCACGACCTTGTTGAAAAATACCAGAGCCGTTCAACGCCAACGTTAGTGATCGGCGAAGAGGTGATGATCGGATTTGACCCGGAACGACTGGAACAGCTCCTCGCCGAGTAAGCGGCATCCCGTTCGGGGCTATCTTTTCATCGCCTCCGCGGCTTTGTGTTGGGCCATTTCCGCGGTTTTAGGTCGCGCCGCTTTCACGGGAAGGTTATTCGGCGGAGGCACCGCGCTTCCGCCGATCCAGCCTCTCATTCTCGCCCAAAGCCGTACGACGATCTCTTTCCTCATTCTCGCGCCCATCCTCTTTGCCGTTCGAGGCCGCGCCGGAATGACCCTGCCTCGCCCCGATTTCGTTCGAGCGCTTGTCATAGGGGTGATCGGCGTTGCCGGTTCAAACTACTTTTACTACTTGGCGATCCAGCGGACTAACGTGGGCACGGCGATCATCATTCAGTACACCGCGCCGGTGTTCGTGCTCCTTTACATGGTGTCACGCAAGCTGCAAAGGGCCACCCCGCTACGCATCGTTTCCTGTGGACTCGCGCTACTTGGCATTGCGTTGGTCATTAACCTGTTCGGGGGAGGCGGGCTCAAACTCGATCGCATTGGCGTCGCCGCCGCTCTGCTTGCGGCGATTGCGTTTTCTTTCTACAACGTCTTCGGAGGGATGCTGGTCCAGAAGCATGACCGCTGGAAGGTCGTCACCCACGTCTTCCTTGGCGCGGTGGCGTTCTGGGCCATTGTGAATCCACCGTGGCGGTTCTTCAGCCTTCACTACTCAGGCGCACAGTGGACGTTCCTCTTCGTCTTTGCCCTGATGTCGATCCTGCTGCCGTTCTCGCTTTACTTTACGGGCCTGCAGCACCTTGATCCAACGCGAGCTATCGTCACCAGTTGCCTGGAGCCTGTGTTCTCGATTGCGCTCGCTGCGATAACGCTGGGTGAGATCTTCGGCCCCATGCAGGCTTTCGGCATGGCCTTGGTTTTATTGGCAACGCTGCTGGTGCAGATGCCGGAACCCGGAGAGAAACCTTTGGTGGTGGAACCAATGGAATAGTTTCTATCGCTTTGACCAGCCTCGTATCACAGCAGTCACCACTATCAGAAACAAGCCACAGTAAAGAAAGATGTGTGATTGCCGCCAGAACCACGGAAAGCGATGAAAGCGAAATACATTTACTACGCAGGAAACTCCCCAGATCGCAACGATACCGCCCCCAACTTTCAGAGAAAGAGATTGGAACCCAACTGCTAGTTTGTTCTGAGAATCCTTTGGCACCGGCGGTTAAAACCTAGTTCCACATGATTGTCAATTTCTTCAGCGCTACGCTGGCGACGGTGTAATCCGGATTTTCCTTCAGCGCCTGCCGATAGCATTCACGCGCCTTGTCCCACTGATTGCGGCGCTCGTACACACGTCCCATGTTGTACCAGGGGAAGCAGTACGATTCATATCGCGCAGCGCGCGTCGCCTTCTCGAGCCAGGGCAGAGCGTCGACAAATCTTCCCTGCTCGATCAGGTAAGCGCCGATGTCGTTATACGGATTGCCGAAGTCGGGATCCACGCGAATGGCTTCGCGGCACTCTTCGATGGCGCGCGTGTAGTCGCCGAGGAAGGAGTAGCTCCAGCCGCGGAAGGTGAACGCTTCCGCCGTGGGATAGGCCTCGATCGACCGCGTGTACAACTCGATCGCGCGCTGGTATTCGCCCTGCATCTGCAATGCATATGCCTGGCGGAAGTATTGGACGGCTTGATCGCGCTGGTCTGATCCCTGCATGACGAGGCCCTTGGCGATGCAAATCTTATCCAGCCTGACTCCGAGTGGCAAGCCAAACGAAATGACACTCGTAACCATTTCTGTCATTCTGGTAGTTACGTGAAACAGTTACGCCCATTTTTCGCACTTTTAATCCTTCTGGCTAGCTCATTTGCACAGACGCCTCAACCGCCTGCAAACCCGCCTGAAACGCCGCAAAAACAGCAGGAGAAGCAGGAGCAGACGAAGCCGAAAGCTGCAGAACCAGAGCACCAGATCACGAAGGAAGAGGCGCAGGAACTCTTTCGGGCCGTCGACGAGATCCTCAAGTTCGACAGCGAGCGCACCGGGCTTCCCATCAAGCACGAAGTAAAGCGCAAACTTACCAGCCGTAAGGAAGTGGAGAAGTTCTTTCTCGACTCCTTCAAGGACGACGAATCCGCCAAGCGCCTCCAGCAGGCCGAACTGGTGTTGAAGAAGTTTGGGCTCATGCCGCGAGATTCATCGCTCGAAGGAACGCTGCTCGCCCTGTATACGGAGTCGGTCGCCGGATACTACGACCCGAAGACGAAGACAGTGAACCTGCTCGACTGGCTCGATCCGGAGTCGCAAAAGCCAGTCCTCGCGCACGAGCTAACCCACGCGTTGCAAGACCAGAACTTTGACCTGCAGAAGTACTTTAAGACTCCCAAGCCAAAGACTGGAGAGTACGACGTCACCACCAGTGAAGAACAAACCGCACGCGTTGCCGTGATGGAGGGCCAGGCGGCTGCGACGATGGTCGACTACCTGCTCGCGGATCGCGGACTGTCATTAACCACCGCACCCGACGTTGCCCGCGCCATGCAGGCGGCCATGCTCGCCGAAGGCGATGCGCCCATCTTCTCTCACGCACCGCTTTACCTGCGTGAGGACATGAAGTTTCCGTACACCTACGGCTTGAACTTCACCCTCGACCTCCTGAAGCAGTTAAAAGACAAGGCGTATTCCGAGCCATTTACGCGCCCGCCGCAGACGACACGCCAGATCATGGAACCCGAGACTTATCTGAATCACGAGACCGTGCCTCCGCTCTCGATTCCTGATCTCGATAAGGTTCTCGGCGCGGAGTGGCAACGCTTCGACGTGGATTCCGTCGGGGAATTCGACATCTCAATCCTCGCCCGCGAATACGGACGCACCGTTTCGCAGGCCCGTACGCTCGCAACCGAGTGGCGCAACAGCTACTACTATGCCGCCAATAAGAAGGGAATCAAGCCTAGCAAGACCGGCGATATTTCTCTTCTCTATGTTTCGCGCTGGAGTTCCCCGGAAGCCGCCAATCACTTCGCCGATATCTATGCCGGCGCGCTCGGCACGCGCTATAAGCAGGCTGCCCAGGTCGAGAACGAACCTGGCCACTTCAGCAGCGAGGAAGGCGACATCTTCATCGAACGCGAGGGCGACGTGATTCTGATCACCGAGAGCTTCAATGCCGCGACATCAAAGAAGTTGAGGACTGCCGCAGCACAAGCGTTGGCACTGAAGCAGGAGACGGCGGCGAAGTAGCGGCTTTTGCTAGCCACTAACCCCTAACCACTAGCCTCTCTTTTGTATAATCGCAAGTTCTCCTCATTTCATCCACGCAGCAGGAGCCTGTTTTGTCTCAAGCAGAAATTGGCATCATCGGCGGCAGTGGCCTGTACAACATGCCCGGCCTCTCCGACGTGAAAGAAGTCAAAGTCCCCACGCCATTCGGCGATCCCTCTGACGCATTTATTCTCGGCACTCTCGAAGGACGCAAGGTCGCATTCCTCGCGCGTCACGGACGCGGCCATCGCATCCTGCCCAGCGAGTTGAACTTTCGCGCCAACATCATGGGCATGAAGTTGCTCGGAGTGGATCGCATTTTGTCGCTCTCGGCCGTCGGCTCACTCAAGCAGGAGCATAAGCCGACAGACTTCATTGTCCCCGACCAGTTCGTCGATCGCACCACCAAGCGCGTCTCTACCTTCTTCGGCGACGGCATCGTCGCGCACGTCGCGTTTGCTGATCCGGTCTGTCCTGAGGTCGCCGAGATCATGAACTCCGCCTGTCGCGAAGCGCATGTCGTCGGCAAGAAAGGCGGCACGTACGTCTGCATGGAAGGCCCGCAGTTCTCGACGAAAGCCGAGTCGAACCTGTATCGCAGCTGGGGAATGGACGTGATCGGCATGACCAACCTCCAGGAAGCCAAACTCGCGCGCGAAGCCGAGATCTGTTACGCGACCATCGCCATGGTCACCGATTACGACTGCTGGCATCCCGAACACGATTCCGTCACCGTCGAGCAGATCGTCGCCGTGCTAAACAAGAACGCCGAGAACGCCTGCAACGTCGTGCGTCGGGCCGTGGCTGCGATGCCTAAGCAGCACTCCTGCAAATGCGATCAGGCGCTCGCCACGGCGATCATGACTGACCGCAGCAAGATCCCCGCTGAAACGCTCGAGCGTCTGCGTCCCATCATCGGCAAGTATTTCGGCCAGAAGGCGGGCGCGTAATGTCGATCCTCGTCGTCGGCTCCGTAGCGTTTGACACCATCAAGAGCCCTTCCGGCAGCGTCGAAAAAGAACTTGGCGGCGCCGCCACTTACTTTGGCATTTGCGCCAGCCACTTCACCGATGTGCGCATTGTCGCCGTGGTCGGCGAAGACTTCGGCCCGGATCAGGAAGCTGTCTTCCGCAAGCGCAACATCGACCTCGGCGGACTGCAGCGTTCCTCCGGCAAAACCTTCCACTGGGGCGGGGAGTACGGCGAGAACCTCAACGAGGCAAAGACCAATTTCACGCACTTGAACGTGTTCGAGCAGTTCAAGCCGCAACTGCCTGCCGAATATCGCGAGACGCCATTCCTGTTCCTCGCCAACATTGATCCCGTCCTGCAGGCCGAAGTGCGACGCCAGATGAACGGCACAAGGCTCGTTGGCGGCGATACGATGAATTACTGGATCACCGGCCACCGCGCCGCACTGATGGAAACGTTGAAGCTCGTCGACCTGCTGCTCATCAACGACACCGAGGCCAAAATGCTCGCCGGGGACAGCAGTCTCCCGCGTGCGGCGAACAAAGTGCTCGCCATGGGACCGAAAGCATTGGTGATCAAGCACGGCGAATATGGCGCCACCGTTTTCTTCCGCGAAGGCGCCTTCGGCATCGGACGCCATCCCTTCCGGGCCCCCACGCTGCCGCTCGAGCAGGTGAAAGACCCGACTGGCGCTGGGGATTCCTTCGCCGGCGGATTCATGGGTTATCTCGCCTCGCAAGGCGATATCAATCGCGAGACGCTAAAGCGCGCCATGTTCTATGGCGGCGTGATGGGCTCGTTCGCCGTCGAGGATTTTGGCACTCGCCGCCTCCAGCGCGTCACCAAGGACGAAATTGAAGAGCGCTTCCAGATCTTCCGCGAACTGACGCACCTCGAATAAGCTGCGCTCATGGTGCCCCACATCTGCCTGTCTTTGGCAGATGTGGGGCTCACCGCACCATCCTCCCATATAAAATCTTTCCAGCAGGCTTTAGCGGCGACACTTTGTCCACCACCTCCAACTCGCGCGACGCCCTTCCGCTTACCATTGAAGTGGAGTCTCCGCGTCCACGCGAGAAAAGCTGGCCCGACTACCTCGCTGTCACCATCGTTGCCAGCCTGCTGAGCATAGCTGCCTTCGTCTACTACTGGCATAGTGGCGAACTGCTGCTTTATGGGGACGCCGTCGCGCACCTCAACATCGCTCGCCGCGTAATCGACTCCCGCACCCCCGGACTGCTGCAGCTTGGCACCGTCTGGTTGCCATTGCCGCATCTGCTGATGCTGCCGCTCATCTGGTCCACCTGGATGTGGAAGACCGGCGTCGCCGGCTCGATTCCCTCGATGCTCGCCTACGTTGCGGGTGTCGTTGGAATCTTCCGCCTCGTGCGCACCGGACTTTTCTTTCTTCCTGGTAATCAACGCGAAGCCCGCATCGCCGCCTGGTTCGCGGCGCTCGCGTTCGGGCTCAATCCGAACCTGCTTTACCTGCAGTCCACGGCGATGACCGAGACGCTCTACCTTGCGCTCTTCATCTGGGCGACGGTGTATCTCGCCGATTTCGGCATTCATCTCTTTCGTGGCGACGACCCGAGTGCCCGTTCCGCGTCGCGCAGGTGCGCGCTCATGCTCTTGCTGGCCATGATGACCCGTTACGACGGCTGGTTCACCGCAGCCGCGTATGGAGTTGCCATCGTCATCCTTCTCGTGATGGCCAGCCTGCGCAGCGGACTCGAACCTCTGCACTTCCTGTATGAGCGAGCGTGGCGTCGGACGATCGCCGAATTCATGCTGCTCGTCGCCTTTTTCCCCGCCGTCTGGTTCGCCTACAACCTGCACGAGTTTCACGACCCGCTTTCCTTCGCGCGCGGGCCCTATTCGGCCCGGGGAATTGAAGCACGCTCACGTAAGCCTGGCGATCCTCATCATCCCGGATGGAATGCTCCTAAAACCGCCGCCATCTACTTCGAAAAATCGGCCAAGCTGAATGTCGCTGCCACCGAACGGGAAGAGCGCATCTGGATCTATGCCGCCGTGCTCGGTGCTGTGCTAACGCTGGGGTTCATTCGACCGCTCTGGCCGTGGCTGTTGCTGTGGCTG
>DASTGW010000673.1:0-22456 GCA_035718705.1 Terriglobales bacterium
GCGCGGAAGCAACGCTGGTGCCGGTCGCGGAAGTTGTCCTCGGCAAGCAACGGATCCTGGAGCTTTACCTGAACGTGGTGGAATGGGGGCCAGGTGTATACGGTGCTGAAGCTGCTTCTCGATATCACTACAAGACATCGGCTCGACGGATTGGGCGCGAAGAGTCAGCGCGTCTCGCGGCGATCCTGCCCAATCCACGCCGCCGGCGTCCTGAGCGCATGAACAACTACAGTGCGGTGATTCTGCGACGGATGAGCCAGATGGGCTGGTGATCGAAGCAGCTTTACAGTGGCCCGAGTACACGGTTACTCTCTTCCTGCCGCGCTCACTCCGCTGCTACCATTCCTCGCTGATCTTCGGCTTCGACTCATGAACCTTACCTGGATCGATTGGACCATCATGCTGGTGTACCTGGCTTTCGTGCTGGGCATTGGCGTGGCTCTCAAACGCTTCGTTCGGAACAGTACCGATTTCTTTCTCGCCGGGCGCTCGCTGCCTGCCTGGGTCTGCGGACTGGCATTCCTCTCCGCCAATCTCGGCGCGCAAGAAGTGATCGGGATGGCCGCGTCAGGTGCGAAGTATGGTATTGCCACCAGCCATTTCTACTGGATCGGTGCTGTGCCGGCGATGGTCTTCGTCGGCATCTTCATGATGCCTTTCTATTACGGATCACGCGCGCGCTCGGTGCCGGAGTACCTCCGCCTGCGTTTCGACGAAAAGACGCGCGGCCTGAACGCCATCTCCTTCGCCACGATGACGGTCTTCTCCTCCGGGATTTCGATGTATGCGATGGCGAAGCTGATCCAGGTGCTGCATGTGCTTGATCGTCCATTCGCCGTTCTCGGCTGGCCGCATTCATGGATGTTTCACACAAGCATTCTGATCTCCGCGGTCGTTGTTCTCGCCTACATCTTTCTCGGCGGACTCACCAGCGCCATCTACAACGAGGTGCTGCAATTCTTCCTGATAGTCGCCGGATTCTTCCCTTTGGTTCTGCTTGGCCTGAAAGACGTTGGAGGCTGGACTGGACTGAAGCAGCAACTCCCGGAAGCATTCACTCATTCGTGGCGAGGCATGGCACATGCAAACACCAATCCCATGGGGATCGAAGCCTTTGGTCTAGTGATGGGGCTGGGCTTTGTGCTCTCATTCGGCTACTGGTGTACAGACTTCCTAGTCGTGCAGCGCGCGATGGCCGCCGACTCGATGAGCGCCGCGCGCCGCACTCCGCTGATCGCATCGATCCCGAAAATGCTGTTTCCGTTTCTTGTGATCCTGCCCGGCATGATTGCGATTGCTTTGCCAACGCCTGTGGCGCAGGCCGGAGTTACTAGATCACAACCTGCTCAGGGTCTCATTTCCGCAAAGATTGACGAAGCAACTGGCACTGCGCAACTCGACAGCAACGGACGCCCGGTCCTCGACTACGACCTCGCCATCCCTAACACGCTGCTGCACTACTTCCCGACCGGCGTGCTGGGTCTCGGACTCACGGCGCTGCTCGCCAGCTTCATGTCCGGCATGGCAGGGAACGTCACCGCGTTCAATACCGTATGGACCTACGACATCTATCAGTCCTACATAAACAAAACCGCGACCGACCAGCACTACCTTTGGATGGGACGCATGGCTACTGTTGGGGGGATCGTGCTCTCCATCGCCGCCGCCTATGCAGCCACCCACTTCAATAACATCATGGATTTCCTGCAGTTGGTGTTTGCCTTCGTGAATGCGCCGTTGTTCGCCACTTTCTTACTCGGCATGTTCTGGAAGCGTACCACCGGACACGGTGCCTTCCTTGGACTGCTTTCCGGAACAGCGGCGGCCGCGCTGCATCACGGCATGACTCTTCCTCAAGGCGCAACGCCGGGCATCAAGGGTGGCTGGTTGAACGTCGTTCACAGGTACCCAAGCGAGATGGCACAAAACTTCTGGACTGCCATCTGGGCCTTTACCGCCTGCTTCGTCGTGACCGTATTGATCAGCTTGCTGACCCGAGCGCGCGAAGAGGAAGAACTCGTCGGACTTGTTTATTCCCTAACCTCGAAGCCGGAAGAAGATCATCATCTTCCGTGGTTTGCGCGACCGCTGCCGCTCGGCATCGCTGTGCTGCTGGCCTCAGTCATTCTCAACGTGATTTTCTGGTAGGTGCTATGGGACTTGATATCCGCATCCCGATTGGCCTGATGTTCACGATCGTCGGAGCACTGCTGACTTTGTTCGGCGCCCTCGGCAACAAGTCGATCTACGCTCGCTCGCTTGGCATCAATGTCAACTTATTGTGGGGGGTGGTGCTCCTCGTCGCCGGAATCATCTTCCTCATCGCTGCCACCCGCAAACACAAACCTGGAACGACATGAAGAAAATCCGGCTACGCATCGTCGTGCCTGTTGCCATCGTCATCGCCTTCGTGGCCGTGGTGCTGCTTTTCGACCCCCAGATCTCGCAGACCTTCGACGAAGAGTTCCATCTTGTGGCCGGCTGCTGATACCTGCGGCGCGGCGCGCCCTCGACGCATTTGGCCAAAACTCAAAGCCCAGCCTTCCTTCACGGGGCCCTCGAGCAGGCGAATCGCACCGGAGCTGTACGGTATCCGGCGCAACTCGCTGAGGCTCGGCGTGCCTTAGAGAAACACTAACTCGTCGTCAAGGCGGACGAATCCAGTACCACGGGCTGTGACGGTACAACGTTGCGCTCCATCGCTACCCGGCGTTCGTTCATACCAATCCACTTCCGTTTCCGATAAACCATCGCGAAGACAAAGAAAACCAGCACATCGAAGGTCAGATTGATGATGCTGCCTTCCGGTCCGGCACTTCCGCCCGTCAGCCAGTTCGGGCCCTGCGTACGAATGTTGAAAAGATGACCAACCGCCGTGGTGCCGCTGTTTGGAACGGAGTAGAGATACGTAAGCCCCCAGTCCCACGTCGCGTGCATGCCTACGGCGAACCATAGGTTCCCCGTGCGCCATAGCGTGAAACACAGGAACATGCCGATGATGAAGACGTCGGCGAGTCCCATCCAGTTCTCGCCTGGATTTCCGATGTGACCCGAGAGAAAGACCCCCGACAGGATTACCGCAGCCGGCCAGAAGCCGATGCCGGAAGCAAGCGCGTACTGCAGATATCCTCGCAACGAGAACTCTTCCAGCAGTCCGACGACGAGGAACATCCCTCCCCACAGGGCCGCGTATTTCCAGATCGCCATTCCCGAGAGTGCAAGCCCCTCAATACGGTACGCGCCAGCCGCCCAGAGTCCGCCTATCACAACCGTCACGCTGACCAGCCCCCACAACAGCCCAGCCCAGAAATCGCGGCTCAAAGCCTTCCGGACGGGAAGTCCATAGTGGTCCCATTTTTCGTGTTCAATACGCGCCAGAATGAGAGCAGCAATCACCCCCACAGCAAACCCTCTCAAACGCGACAGCATGCCACTTAGCGGTTCCATGGGAGCATCGGGATTAAAGTTCGGGGCTCCCAGGAACCGGTGCCGCACAAAGTGAATTGCCGACGATAAAGCAAAAATAATCAGGATATAAAGAGCGATGCGGTATCCCGCACGCAATCCATTCGGCCCGAAGAGCGCTTTCTGAATGGCCGAAGGCTGTGGTGGAAGCACCGTTTGCGACGCGGGCATTATGTCGGCAGGGATGGTACTGTTTCCATTCTCGTTCATGGCAGTGAGAGTGTAATACGCATTTGCTCGATGTCCAGTTCACCGGATCATCCACGCTGGGACGAGAACAGTCCGGCATGGTACAACTTGTGGGTTCATGTCCTCTTACTTTTCGCGTGAAAGGTTCGGCAGCCCCCAATTCATTGCCGGGTTCATTCTGCTGCTGTTCTTAGGCCAGTGCGTATGGTTCTGCGCCAAGGCTCCGCTGACCGCTCCCGAAAGCGCTTACGTTTGGCAGGGCCAGCAGCAATGGCACACGCGTTCGGTCATGATGCATGCTGCGCCTTCACCGATTACCGGGCTGATCGGATCTCTTGCAGTCCCTTCGAGGTCCCCTGATCAACAACTCCCCGATCACTGGAAGTGGCTGGTCCGTGCGCCGTTCATGATCATGGGCGTGCTGTTCGGAGCTTCGCTCTGGTACGTGGCCAGACGACTCTACGGCAACGTCGCGGGATATATCGCGCTCTCGCTCTATGCGTTTTCTCCGCTCTCGGTGGTGTATTCCTCGACGGCGCAGCCTGTGATCATCGCTGCCTGGGGTGCCTTTGGGCTGATCTTCACTGCCATCGGACTCGCGCACACGCTCTATGCGCCTCGGGAGGTGGTGCTCTGGAACTGGAAGCGCATACTTCTTCTGGCCATTGCGCTCGGACTTAGTGCGGCGGCACAGTTCTCGGTGGTTCTGCTGATACCCGCTGCCATGATCTTCATGTGGTATCTGGCTCCGGTGCGTCGCGGTGCGGCAACCGTGATCATGCTGGCTGGAAGCTCCGTCGCCTTCCTGATCCTGATAGCGGCTTACGGTTTTCACCTTTCGCCGCTGCTTCAGGCGGCGACGATGCTCGGGAACGTGCGACCTCAAGCGCTTGCCGTGCCGGTCACATATATGCGACTTGGCGAATTCTTCCTTCGCCAGCCCAGTTCCTTGCTGCTGCTGGTTTTTTCGCTGATCGTCTATGTAGCGTGGCGACGCACCCGGTTCTTCGGCACTAGCGCTCCACTAATCGTCTTCGGCCTCGCTTTGGCGACGGGTTTGTTGTTCCCGGGGCAGATAGCGCACGGCTTCTTCTTCCTCGCGCTGCCGTTCGCTTATGTGTTCATCTCCGGCGTGATGACCGACCTGCTGGAATCGAAGTACTCGCCTTTGGCGTTGGGGCTCGTCCTCGGAGTCCTGATCGGTCACGCGCTGATGAGCGTAGTCGGACTGCTCCGAATGTAGCTCTACAGTTTTGGCTCTGGAACGCGCAACAACTCTTCCAGCCTTGAGGCATACACCCGATAAAGCACGAATGACGTGGAAAGATCGCTAATGCGTCGGAACAACAGATCGCCCGCGCCATTGCCGTCCGCATCCACGGCGTCGATCAACTGCAGTCGTGGATAGGCATCCAGATGCTTGCTGTCCGTTACTTCAGAGAAACTCTTCTGCAAGGTCGCGTAAATGTCCTCGCGCGCGACGATCGTAACGTAATATTCAAAACCGTTTGCAGGCGGAGCGACAGGTGTCGAAGTCGCTTTGGACGCTGCTCTTCTGGAAGGAGCTGCAGCCACGACCGGCAACACACGCGCCGAAAGAATTACGTCGGGTGAATTGTTGTAGTCGAGATCGAACGCATGGATCTCCACATCCTCAAGTTTTCCCGGCTTAGGCCCGCCGTTCTTTGCGACATAGTCAGCCACTGCCGCAATCGCCAGCTTCTCGATCTGCGCCCGCATCTTCTGCTCTTCTTCCGCGTTCGACCACTTCCACGTGTAGGGACGCGACTCGTCAGTCGACGCGTCTGAAACCGCAACCTGCAACTTGTTCTGCCCGGACGGTGTTTTGGCCGCCGCTGCCGTCGGTATCGAAGTTGTTTCGTTCCCCAGCTTCGAAGCCTGTTCTACTTCCGGCTTGCCGCGCTTGAGGACAGGACGATCTGTGTCGTCTGCGGACTTTGACGCGGGTGCCGGCGCGGGCTCCGGCGCTTTCTCCTTGGCTGCAGGAATCGGCGGGGTGGCTGGAGCGTTCGTCGGTATCGCAGGCTTCCCTCCGCGTCGCAGCACAGGAGGTTCGTCTTTCTCTTCTGTCGGCTTTACAGGCGTAGAACTTTCCTTGGCTCGGGCCTCTTCCTGCTTCTTGCGCTCTTCGTTGGTGATCAATTTGCCTTGGCCGATCCAGGCTCCGCCGGCGATCTGTGCCGGTTCCGTTACCGTGAAGTCGCCAACCGATTCGCCCGACCGCTGCACGATATACACATTGCCTGCATCAAGGGCGAACGGTACCGGGTTCGCGCGGTAAAGACCGGCATCGTAAAACTTCCCCTCAATCACCATGCTGATGGGAACCAGCCGCAATCCTTGCGGAGTTGTTTCGAGCACGGCCAGGGCCCGAGGACCTTTCGCTGCTTTCCTGGACTGCGCATACGAAACCGGTAAGAGCAAACCAATCAAGAGGAGGGCAATTGCGAATCGTTGTTGACGAGTTATCATGTTGATCCCGAGCAAGGGAGGTATAGATATGGAAATCAATGATAAAGCGCCCGACTTTTCTTTGCTTGACCAGAATGGCAAGACAGTGGCGCTCAAGGATTTCAAGGGCAAAACCGTGGTTCTCTACTTCTACCCGAAGGCAGACACTCCCGGTTGAACCATCGAAACGTCCGAGTTTCGTGACGAATACAAGCAGTTTGGAAAGCTGAACGCCGTCGTCCTTGGCATTTCGCCCGACGCGCCTCAAGCGCAGAAGAAATTCGCAGAAAAGTACGACATCACGTTTCCGCTACTCGCAGATACCGAGAAGAAGATCGCGCAAGCCTTCGACGTTTGGAAAGAAAAGAACATGTACGGCAAGAAGGTGATGGGTATCGAACGTAGCACCTTCGTGATCGGGCCCGACGGCAAACTCAAGCAGGCGTTTCGAAAAGTGAAGGCCGAAGGACATGCCGCGGAAGTGCTGGCTGCGCTGAAGAAGTAGGTTGATAGAGTTGGTTGAGTTGTAGCAGGCAGCAAGGCCTGATCTAATGATCTGAGCTCAACACTGATCCAGGAGCATTCATGCGCTTTATCAGCTACCTTTTGGCCGCAGCAATAATCTGCGTGGGGTCTTTCGCCCAGGAATCGCAGCCAGCGAACCCCTCCTCTGTGCCTGCTCCCGCCAACGCCTTTCGTTCGGCTCCACAATCACCCGAAATGAAAAAGTTGGTGGACTCGTTCACTGGACGATGGAGGGTAACCATCTCCGTCCAGAAGACGCCCGGTTGGTTCCCGATTTCGGGCACGGCCACGGGACGCTCCGAGATTCAAGCCGGTCCTGCCGGCAACTCAGTGACCGAGCGACTCCGCTCCAACGGTCCATTGGGAGACTTTGCCGGAAACGGAACTTATTGGTGGGATCTGCAGAGCAAGAGCTACAAGGGCACTTGGTGCGACAGCATGGATCCGAACGGTTGCG
Organism: Terriglobales bacterium; assembly: GCA_035718705.1. Lineage (GTDB taxonomy): Bacteria > Acidobacteriota > Terriglobia > Terriglobales > Acidobacteriaceae > DATMXP01. The sequence goes on from DASTGW010000673.1 coordinate 7,109, forward strand.
GAGCAGTGGGTACCGCGAACTGGAGCGGTTCTAACTTCGTCGTGAATAACGAAATCCCGATGGAGCATGGCAAGCTGCGTATCCGGGAGACCTACTCGAACATCACCCATGACTCCTTTGATTTCATGATTGAGACCGCGATGGGTGATGCGCCTCTCGCCAAGGTTATGAGTATCCGCTACGAGAGGGCGGCAAGTACGAGGGCAGAATAGCTCTTCAATATCTCTCAACCGTTTACCGTTCTAGCCGATGCAGCGGGCCGTCATTCTTTACAATCCGCAATCCGGACTGCGTCGCACGCGGCGTCGCACCGACGTCGAAACGGCGGCACGAGTTCTTGCAGAGGCTGGAGTAAAGGTAGGTTTCGAAGCTACCACAGGCCCTCGCTCAGCAGACCAGCAGGCCAGACGCTTCATCGCCAATGGGTTTGATACCGTGATTGCAGCCGGAGGTGACGGTACCATCCATGACACGCTTCAAGGTTTAGTGGGCAGCGAAGTTTCGCTCGGCATCCTCCCTCTGGGCACCGCAAATTCTCTAGCCTCCGACCTCGGAATTTCACGAAATCCTGCCATCGCAGCCCAACAATTGCTCGGCGCTCGGCCCCGTCGCATTGCAGTTGGACAGATCGAGTACCAGCGTAATTCAGCTCGACGCGCCACCCGTTACTTTACGGTGGCCGCCGGGATCGGTGTCGATGCCGCTCTGTTCTATAAGCTGAACGCCGGATTCAAGAAGCGCTGGGGTATGGTCGCCTACTGTGCGGAAGCGGTGCGCCAGTGGGCGGTGCAGCGCTTCCATCCCTTTCGCGTCGAGTGGTTCGATTCGGACCAGAAGAAGCGCTCGGAAATCGTTACGCAGCTCTTGGTCGTTCGCATCGCCAACTTCGGCGGCGTCCTGAAGAAGCTTGCTCCGGGAGCCGATATCTTCCGCGACGACTTCCGCCTGGTACTCTTCAAAACGCGCAGTCGCGCGCGCTACTTGCGCTTTGTCACCAGCCGATTGGTGGACCAGGACTGGGCCGACGAATACATCGAACTCGTACACGCTTCGCAGCTCTGGTGCATGCCACACCGCGAAGAGAACCAGCAGCGGCACGGCGTGGTACATGCCGAAGCTGATGGCGAATGGCTGGGCCGTCTTCCAGTCCAGATCTCTTTGATCCCCAATTCGATTAACCTGTTGGTACCACCGACGGCCACTTGACCTATAGCCCCACGGGATTGAAAGCCTGAACTTTTCCGCTCCGGCCTGCGTATCCTGTTTCAGCACCAGTTCGCCCGGAGCCCGTTCATGCGTAACCGCAAGTGGTTAATGGCTGCGTTCGGAGTCGTTGTTTTCTCAACCATCATCTTTCTCGGGTGGCGCCGGCACGGCCCCAACAGCTTTGAAGCTGCGTTCCAACCCGGTGGACACATTGTGCTCGACCTTTCCATCGGCGGCTTCACCATCCAAGGCACGAATGAAAATCAAATCAGAGTGGAGGTCAGCCAAGGCGACCTTCCCTACGTGCATTCAGAGGTAATTGCGGCCGGTAGCACGGCCAAGGTCAGTCTCGATGGTCCCAGCGACAACTTCCATGCCACCATCTATGTTCCGCAGCAATCGAATATCAGCGCCAGCCAGACCATTGGCGACCTTCGCGTCGTCAATGTTGAAGGTGATAAGGATCTTGGGCTGAATATCGGCAATGTGAGGGTGGAAGTGCCCGATCCTGCCAAAGTCAGAGCGGTCGATGCCAGCGTCCGCCTCGGCGACGTCCACGCTGCCGCATGGCGGGAAGGACACGGTGGATTCTTTCCCAGCTTCCACGCGAAAGGTACGGGAAACCATTTCGTAAATGCGTCCGTCGACATCGGTCATATCGAGCTCAGCAACTGACTCATCCGATCGTCTGCTTCAACAACGCACGCAACTTCTGATATGCGTGCTCTGCCTGGGGCTCGTTGTACACGGCCGAATCCTTCATCGTCCAACCATGCCCGGCACCCGCATAAACCTCGCTTTCGTACCGTCCGCCCCAGCTCTCTAGCGCGTGCTCAAACTTCGCGATTGCCTCCGCCGGCATGCTGCGATCATTTTCTGCATGACCGAAATAAAGCTGCGCTTTTACTTGCGGAAGCGCCAGGTGCGGACTGCTCGGATCATCCTTGTACAAGCCGCCTCCATGAAACGACGCAGCCGCCGCAATCTTCTCCGGACGCACTGCCGCCGTTCTCAACGCCATCGCTCCGGTAAAGCAATATCCCACGACGGCCATCTTCCCTGGCTTAACTGCGCTCTGCTGTGCCAAAAAATCTACATAAGCAGCAGCATCGCGGTCCATCGCCTCCGGAGTAACGGGTTCCATCAACTCTTTCATGCGTTGTACCGTTCTCGGTTCGCCGGACTTACGAGGAAAGTCAAAAAGCGGCGGCCTTGACGTCCGATAGAACACATTCGGCATTAGGACCACATAACCGTCCGCGGCGATACGTTTCGAGAGCTCACGATTCACTTCGCGGTTGCCGCCGATATCCGTGTAATGCAGAACCCCGGGCCATGGCCCGTTTCCATCAGGCACATACAGGAATCCATCGGCAGCGCCGTCGGGAGTGCTCACCTCTACAGATTTCTCTCTTACCATAATGTTTACAGGAATGACTTGCGCCGCTGTCCCTTGCGCGGACGCTTCTGCGGCTCGTCTGTGACCACCATGAAGTTGATCTTGTGCAGCACCGGATCAATACGGTCCACCATCACGCGAACCTGATCGCCCAGCGAATACTGCTTGTGCGTGCGCTGTCCGATGATCTGCTTCGTCCGATCGTTGAAAATGTAGCGATCGTCAATCAGCGACGACAACGGTACCAATCCTTCGATGAACAGGTCCGCCAACTCCACGAAGAATCCGAATTTCGTCACGCTGATGACCAGCCCAGCGAACTCTTCGCCCACGTGGTCCTGCATGAACTTGATCTTCTTCCACTCCAGCAGTTCGCGCTCTGCATCGGCAGCGTGGCGTTCCGTCTCGCTGGTTTCTTCTGCGATATCGTGCAACACATCCAGCGGAATCGGACCGTTCTGCGCCTCCTCGCGCTTCACGGATTTGCCTCGTCCCAGCCTGTCGCGACGGCTTTCCTCTTCCGCTTGGGCACTGCGTTCCCACGCACCCTTCTTCGTCGACGCCTTTCCTATTCCAATCGGAATCCCGTCATCCCACTCCTCCGCCGATTCCATCAGCACCTGCTTCAGAATCCGATGCACGATCAAATCCGGATATCTCCGGATCGGCGACGTAAAGTGCGTGTAGGTTCCAGTCGCTAACGCAAAGTGCCCAACGTTCTCCTCCGAATAGCGCGCCTGCTTGAGCGATCGCAGCATCAGGTACGACAGGATTCGCTCCATTGGCGATCCTGCGATCTTCTGCGTCAGCTTCTGGTACATCCGCGGCGTGATGTGCACTTCTTCTGGAATCTCGAACAATCGTGGTTCGCGGCCGGTGTGACGCTTGTCCCGCCGTTCGGCCTTCATCGTCATCCTCTTTACCGGCAACGCACCAATGCCGAGCGAATACCCGAATGCCGCCGCCACGTTCTCAAAGTCGAAAACCCGCTTCGGGTCAGGCTTTTCGTGAATACGGTACAGCGACGGCACATTCTTGTTTTCCAGGTAACTCGCTACCGATTCATTCGCCGCCAGCATGAACTCCTCAATCAGGCGGTGCGCGATGTTTCGCTCCGACCTGGTGATCCCCTGCATCAGTCCTTGCTCGTCGAACTCGATCACGGCTTCGGGAAGATCGAAGTCAATCGATCCCCGCTTCTGGCGTTTGCGGTTCAGGATCATCGCCAGTTCTTTCATCAACTCGAACTTCTCGACCAGTGGCGCATATCGCTCGCGTAGCTTTTCATCGCCTTCAAGAACGGCGTTTACGGCCGTGTAGGTCATGCGCTCGGCCGAACGGATCACGCCCTGGTTCACCTGATAGGCCAGTACCTCACCGTGCGGGTCTATCTCCATCGTGCACGACAAAACCAACCGGTCTACCTTCGGACGCAAGCTGCACAGATCCGTCGAAAGCTCGATCGGCAGCATCGGAATCGCACGATCCGGAAAATAAACGGACGTCCCGCGCAGCCTCGCCTCACGATCGATCGCCGAACCATCGGTCACATACTGCGCAACGTCGGCGATGTGCACCTGCAACTCGAAATTGCCGTTTTCCAATCGCGTCACAAGCACGGCGTCGTCGAAATCGCGCGCCGTCTCGCCATCGATGGTCACAATCGGCAGGTCGCGATAATCCACCCGCGTTTTTAAATCATTCGCACGGATCACCGGACTAAAGGCTTGCGCTTCCTCCAGTACCTCGGCCGGAAATCGATGCGGCAGGTGATGCTTGCGAATGACAATCTCGACATCGACTCCGAAATCATCCTCGTAGCCGAGAATCTCAACCACGCGTCCCTTCGGCGGCTGTGTCTGCGTCGGCCACTGCGTAATCTCCACATCGACGACCACGTTCTCCAGATCGTCCCAGTTGACAGTGCGCTTCGCCTCCGAACCCACCACTCGATGCCGCTCGAGGTCACCCTTCTGAGCGGATGTTCGCACCGCTGAAGAGTCTTCCTCTTCTTCCGGATACTCCATCTCCGGCGGGATCATGATGTCCTGGGTCAGCTTTTCATCGATCGGACGTACATAGTTGAATTTGCGTCCATAATGAAAAATTCCCACCACGGTCGGGTGCGCGCGTCCCACTACGCGCACGATACGGCCCTCAGCCCGACCATCTGGACGCACTGGCCCAATCTCCACCAGCACGCGGTCCCCGTGCATCGCGTTATCGATCCCGTGCGGGCCGACGTAGATGTCGCCAGTGATGCGGGTGCGGACTTCCTCGCTCTCCGGGATCACGAACCCATATCCATCGCGGTGCATCGTCAAACGCCCGAATATCTGGTTTTTCGACGGCTTCGAGACCGGGATCATGAACTTCTCGGCGTCGGCGATCAATTTCCCGCGGCGCACCAGGTCCGCAAGCCGTTCTTTCAGTTCCTGGCGGCCATCGCCCTTAATGCGCAACTCGCGCACCAGTTGCTTGTACCCGGCGGATTGTCGTGGTTGCCGCTCGATTTTTCTCAGGATTTCCGCGTCAGAAAGCATCACGATGATTGTAGTACCCGCGTCCCCAACGACGTTGGATTCACACCTTGTGTTCCGCGATTGCCGTTGCAACCAGAAGTGCCCCATTTATAATGCGCGCACTTCCCGGAGGACTCGCTGCTTGATTCGTCATCGTTTCGTCGTAGTCTGCCTTTTGCTGATCAGCTCAATAATGTTGGCTCAGAATGCCCCCAAGCGTGTCGTCATTAACGCCGGGCACCTGCTCGACGTGAAATCCGGACGCATGCTCTCGAACCAGCAGATCGTCATCGAAGGCGACAGGATCGTGAGCGTCGGCGCAGCTGCCAGCGTGCCGGCTGGCGCGGAAGTCATCAACCTGCCGAACTCCACCGTGCTGCCCGGCCTCATCGACGCGCACACCCACCTCACCGGCGATAACACCAAGCTGGGCTATGAGTCTCTCGGCATCTCGACTCCACGGGAAGCTTTAACCGGCGCCAAGAACGCCAAGATCACGCTCGAAGCCGGTTTCACCACCGTGCGCAATGTCGGCGCATCCGGCTACACCGACATCGCCTTGCGCGATGCCATCAACGATGGCGATGTCCCCGGGCCGCACATTCTCGCCTCCGGGCCGCCGCTCGGTATCACCGGCGGACACTGCGATGAGAACCTGCTGCCCTCAGAATTTCACTATTCGGCGGAAGGCGTTTCCGACGGCGTGCCCGCCGTCCAGCACAAGGTGCGCGAGAACATCAAGTACGGTGCGGACGTCATCAAGTTCTGCGCGACTGGCGGCGTGATGTCGAAAGGCGACGATCCCAATGCCTCCCAGTACACGCCCGAAGAAATGAAGGCCATCGTGGCCGACGCGCATCGCCTTGGCCGCAAGGTTGCTGCGCACGCTCACGGTGCGCAAGGCGTGGCCTGGGCTTCCGATGCCGGCGTTGATTCCATCGAGCACGGTCATCTGATGGACGACAACGCCATCGCCACGCTTAAGAAGAACGGAACCTATCTCGTTCCCACGCTCTACCTCACCGAGTGGTGGAGCGAGAATATGGAGAGGATGCACGCTCCTGCCTATCTCGCTGAGAAAATGAAAACGGTCTCCGCTACCGCCGAGAAGAATGCGCAAAAGGCCATTCAGGCCGGCGTGAAGATCGGCCTCGGCACCGATGCCGCCGTTTACCCGCACGGCCTCAACGCGCACGAACTCGCCGTGTACGTGAAGCTCGGCATGACGCCACTGCAAGCCATCCAGTCCGCAACCATCAACGACGCCGATCTTCTCGGCTGGTCGAAGAACATCGGTACCATCGAGCCCGGTAAATGGGCCGACATCATCGCCGTGGATGGCGATCCGCTGCAGGACATCACGCTCCTCCAGCATGTGAAGTTCGTGATGAAAAGCGGGCAGGTTTACAAGAAGGATTAATTTCCAGGGCCAGTGAATTCGTAAAGGGCACGGCTTCCGTGCCCTTTCTTACTTCGGCACATCCACTAGCCTGCAAATGAACCCCCACCCTCCGCCGAGTTCGCTTACCGCCAGCATCAGTTCGTTGTCGCCCTTCTTCAGCGGAAGATACACCGCGTCATTCTCCGGATTCACGATGCCAAGGAAGCGCGGATCGCGAAATCCCTGTGCACTGCGTCCGCGATACAGGATCTGTCCATTCAAGAACACGCTGACTTCGTCGCTGTATCCGAGCTCCAACTTCCTAACCTCGTCGCGGTCTGAAGTGATCATCGTTTTGGCGTATAGGACCTTCGTTCCCGGCTGCGGCTGCAACCGGGTTGAGAAATCCGATTGAAACGTTACGTGCGGATGCGGCGCCTCACGATACCGCTGCAATACCACGATCCCCGGAGCTTCCGCCTCCACGTCCTGCCACTGGATCGCACTGCTCTCATCGTGGCTGAGCCCGCGCTCAAGGTTGCGTTGTAATGCGTCATACACCGGCGAGATGCTCCACTTCGTAATCACGTTAGCAGGCATCGTCGGCAGATGCCGTTCCCACGGAGCATCAGGAGTGGTTCTCACCTGGAAGTTCGAGTAATACGTCTCGCCCATTAATACAAACAGCGCCACCTCGCCTTTCTGTACACCGCTCTTCAGGTCTGTCATATCGAGCGCAGGCTTGTCCATGTCCTTCACGTACAGTTTGGCCTGCGCGCCTGTGACCACGAGTCGCAGGTGGAACCATTCCGCCCGCGGAATATCCACTGCCGCTGTAAATCCCGGACCGTTATAGAGCTGCCAGTTTCTGCCGGTCTTCAGCACCGGCGTGTACTGCATGGCGTCCGGATATCCGGACTCATGCTGTCTAAGGTAGATCTCCTCGTAGTTCGCTCCCTCTTTGTCGACCCGGATATCGAATCCGAAGAAGCCACGCTTGGCCGGAGTGGCGACATCTACATCGATCACGCCATCGCGCATCTCGAAATCCTTCAGCACGGCTGCCGCGCCGTCGAGTTGCAGGCATTTGCGACCAAGATATTCGGCCACTTTCGCATTTCCCTGCAGGTCCCAGCGTGGCGAATCCGGTGGAATGGAGAGAGTCTCCTGCGGTTGGGCGAAAGCCACAGCCGAGAGAAATAGAGAGATGAGCAGGCAAGTTGTCTTCATAGAAATTTCTTGGGAACTCAGCGAAGCCCAGCTTCCTCGAACAGCAGCTTCACCAGCGCCGCCGCCACCGCATCGAACCTTTCGCCTTGGTTCTTGTCATTGCCGGCAAATCGCTCGCGAAACGCCGACAGATCCACCGCCGACTTCACGCCATCGAATCCAGAGAACATTGGCGGGCCAATCGCTGAAAGTGTCGCGTTCACCTGGTCGCGCGCGCTCTTCAGCAGGTCGCGCACCAGCAGCAGATATTTCTTATCGTGCATCACTGGGCCGTGGCCCGGAACAATCGTGTCGGCATCGAGTGCCGCCAGCCGATCCATCGTGTCTACCCACTCGCTCGGATACCCATCGAACGTGTTCGGCGTCGGATACGCTACCAGATCACCCGCTACCAGAATCTTCTCCTTCGGCAGGTAAGCGATCGCATCCCCCGCTGTGTTTCCTTTGCCAAGGTACTTGATTTGTACCTCGCGATTACCGAGATCGATGGTCAAGTCACTGTCAAACGTGAGCGTCGCGCTCTGGAACTGGACCTGCTTTAGCTCGTCGATGGCCGGCTGCCGCGCCGCGATGATGCTTTTGACCAACGTTCGGTCTTCGTCGGTGAGTGCGGTTCCGGCCGAGTCCTTACCCGTCTCCAGCATCTTCTGTAACGACTCGATCGACTTAAGCTCCCGCCGCAGCGACCCTGGCCCATACATGTCCATGCTCTTTTTGGTTTCGGTGTGAGCAACGATTGTCACCGCTGGAAACGCGGTCATGTACGCGCGGTTGCCGAGATTGTGGTCGTTGTGGAAGTGCGTGTTCAGGACGAAAGCCACCGGCTTGTCGGTCCATTGCCGAATCTGCGCAATGTCTTCGCGAGCCGCGGACTGCTCGAAGCACGTGTCCACCACCAGCACCTGGCGTTCGCCGATGACCACCGTGGTATTACCGCTGCGCATCATATGCGCACCAGTGGCGTGCTCAATCGCATACACACCATCCGCGATCTTGGTAACCGTGCGCTTCTCCTCCGCCCGGGCCACCAAGCTCCCCAGCAGGACTGCGAACAACCATAACCATTTCCAATCGCGCGACGAAGACACGAATCCCCCACCTTCCCGCCGCTCACAATAGCAGCCGGAATACTGTCCTTCTTACCTACAGTGCGTGGTCAAAATAGTGAGTGTGTGCTTTGCCCGCTTGTAAATTCTTGCTCAATCGCACGAATTGGGTCGGAGTGACACCCTCTGAGCGCTGAAATGCGTGTACGAAGTGGCTCTGGTCGAAGAATCCGACCGTACAGGCGGTTTCGCAGATGGGGTATCCGAGTCGCAGCAGCCGCTTGCCATGCGCAATCCGCAGCTGTAGCTGGTAAGCATGCGGTGGCATTCCCACTCTCCGCCGAAACGAACGATTCAGGTAGTAAGGGCTGACCCGGGTCAGGCTCGCCAAGGTTTCCAGCAGGACACGCTCGGCATAGTTCTCTTCCAGGTAGCGCTTCACCCGCTCGACCACGCGGTCCGCGGCGACGTCGTCCCGTAAACCGGTCGGGATCACGCTGCACTGTTGGCTCAGCTCTGCAAGAAACTCCGCGACGATCGTCTCTTCTGCCAGTTGAGATTGCGCCGACTCCAGTGCCCGGTGCATTTGCAGGAAGCTCCGCATGGTCGTTTCGTTGCGAATCAGTCCGGAACGGAAGTCGAAGGTAGAGATATGCTTTTCGAGATAGCGTTCGACGACGTTCCTGAACGCGCAGAAATCCAGAAAAATAGTTCGTGCCGTAACCCGCACCTTGCGGTTCGCATGGACCTCGCCTGGCGCAATCACCACCAACTGTCCGGGAGGCGTTGCGAAGGTTGCTCCTCCGCACTCGACCACGCTTTCCCCGGCCAGCGTCGCGGAGAGGTAGAACTCGTCGTGCCAGTGCCGCGGATACTCGACTGTCACCTCGTGCGCTCGCTGTAACTCCAGCGCCGTGAAGTTCTCAGCCTTCCAGATTTTCGTCGTGTTAGACGCGTCGCTCCCCACTCGCCCTTAGACGGATGACCATACGAAAGACAGCCAAAGTGGGATGGAGAAGATCAGCTGAGGGCCGAATGCCGGAATCCGCATCGCCCGAAAAGGGTAACGCGGATGCACCGGCAAGGATGGTGCATCCGCGTTGGGTGGGTGATTCGCTGTTGTGACGGAAGCATAACCTCGCGCGGCCTCCGTCAACGAAAATCGTCCCCCTTGTTACGAATTTGGAACAAGACTGATTTTTAGCCCTAAAAACCGCAAAAAATAAGTAAGCCCGGCCGCTTGGCCGGGCTCTTCATTTCCGCTTTTCGCGAAAAACTACTTCTTGCCAGGGGCGATGGAATCCTTCACAGCCTTCGCCAGGTAGAACTTGGCCACCGTCTTTGCGGCGATCTTGATCGGCTCACCGGTCTGCGGGTTGCGGCCCATGCGCGCTTTGCGCTGCGACTTCTTCAAGCGGCCCAGTCCCGGAAGTACGAAGAGACCGTTCTTCTTGGCTTCTTTTACAGCCGTATCGGTCAGCGTCATCAGAAACGCTGCTGCCGTCTTATTGTTGGTGCCCGTCTTCTCTGCGAGGTGGCGGACCAATTGTGTCTTTGTCATGCCTGCTGCCATGAATCCTCCTTCTGCTACTTGTCTTCGAGTGCGAAGTGACGCCATGTTACATCAGCGATTTCCTCAGCGAAAGCGTTTTACCGCATTTTTAGCGGGTTTTTTATACCTTTCGTACCGAAAATCTGTGGAAATCCTTGGTTTTTGGGGTATTTCGCTGGATCGGCCGATCCAGCCGCGACTTTACAACGCTGCGACTATACTCCATCGCCCTGTGGAAACACCGCTGAAAATGCGGCTTTCATCACTTCTCTTCGTTTGGTGGGGTTCTGGCCTCGGCGCACCTCGGCGCTTGTACCAAGTCCTTCCCAGGCCTCGCGCGCATTTTTTTCGCACCTGGTTATTTCTTCGCTGCAGCTGTCGCATCAACTCCCGATCGCATTGCAGCCGCGATTTTCGCGGGTGCGCCCACTCCCCAGAAATGCAGGAAGAACAATCTCGGATTTTCATCGAGCATGTGATTGTGTAACGCAGTCACCTCGATGCCGTTCGACTTCAATGCCTTAATGACTTTATTCACTTCCTCTGCTTGCAGTACGAAGTCGCCCGTGGTCGCGATCTCTCCTTTTCCTGCCGCTTCGAAGTTAATCGCAATTCCAGTTCCCATCGCAGGCGATACTTTCATTCCGCCCTCTTCGATCGGTTCCGGTCGAGGAAACGAGAACTGCAGTACGTCACCGGCGAGTGTTCCAGTTTTCCCCATTGCCTGCTCAATCGCTGCGCGATCAAAATTCAACTTCGGCTCGCCGGCAGCCCCCGCGCTCGCGTTCGGTGTTCCAGTCAGTGCCAGTGCGTCGCGCACTGACTTTGCGAGTTCAACTGGATTTCCATGCGCTCCCACATGAACGTACATCACGTGCGGCAATTCACCGATCACGTGATTATGAATCGCGGATATCTGGATTCCGCTCGCGCTCAGTTTCGCCAGGACAGGCTGTATCTCCCGCTCGGTGAGGACCAGGTCGCCCATCAGCATGGCCGAGTTCGCATCGCCTTGGAATGCGACCCACGATCCCAGCGCGAATGGAGCTTCCAGTTTGATGCCGTCTAGCTTCACGTCCAGATCACTTCGTGGCATGCCGAACCGATACACTCCTCCCGGCATCTGCTTACCGCTTCTGCCCAGGGCCTTCTCCACGGCACTCCAGTCGGCCGTTTGCGCCAGGGCGCATCCACATAAAGCCAATACACACACCAATCTCCTCATACGCATTTCCCACCTCCTGCGTACTCCCAGCGAAAGCTTATACCCTGGCTAGAGCCGGCGCACCTCGGGACCCTGCCTTGGGAGGTCGGCCAAGATCTGCCGCGCCTTCTGATTTAACCTCGGATGTTTCGCCTCGGGCGCAATCTCCGCCAGCGGCTCCAGCACGAAGCGCCTCAAATGCATTGCCGGATGAGGGATTTCAAGCTGCGGTTCCTCAACGATCTGCTCCCCGAACAGCACGATGTCGAGATCGATCACTCGTGGACCCTTCGGCTGTACTCGTTCGCGTCCCATCGCGCGCTCCATCTCAAGCATTCCTTCCAGCAACTCCCGCGGCGTCCTCTCCGTCTCGAGCGCCACTACACAATTCAAAAACCACGGCTGCTCCGTGAACTCCACCGGCTCCGTTTCATACAGCGACGAGATCGCAGTCACGTTGCCCAACTCTCGCAGCCGCTCAATCGCCGCTCGCAGGTTTCCCTCGCGATTACCAATGTTCGATCCCATCGAGATGTATGCCGTAGTACTCACGTGCCTCTTTGATCACCGCACTTCATGACTGACAGACTGAGCGACTGACCGACTTCCTTATACAATCCCCACAGATGTCCACTCCCGCGCAGCCAGGCCTCGTGTCGCGTTTCACCCGCGTCCTTCGGCCGTCTCACCAGCACACCGCTTATTCCGCGACGCTCCTTTTCATGGCGACGGTTACGTTGTCGCGCATCATCGGCTATGCCCGGGAAGTTTACATTGCAGCCGCCTTCGGCGCCGACCGCCTTACCGACGTTTATTACGCCGCCTTCCAGATTCCCGACTTCCTCAATTACATCCTCGCCGGCAGCACCGTCTCCATCACCTTCATCTCCATCTACACTCGCTACCTCGCTCAGCAGGACGAGGAGCGCGCCGACAAGATGTTCTCCGTCACCGTCAGCGTGATGAGCCTCTTGCTGATGGCCGGCATTATCCTGGCTGCGGTCTTCGCGCGACCGCTGGTGACCCTGGTCTTTCCGAAATTCACGCCCGAGCAGCGCGACTTATGTGTCGTTCTCACCCGCATCCTGTTGCCCGCTCAGTTGTTCTTCATCCTGGGAGGCGTGGTCTCGGGCGTGTTGCAGTCGCACCGGATGTTCCTGTTCCCGGCACTGGCGCCCATCATTTACAACGGCGGCATCATCGTTGGAGGCGTCTTCTTCTCCCGCTACTTCGGCATCGGATCGCTTGCCGTTGGAGCACTGGCCGGCGCCATCATCGGACCCTTCCTGATTAACGCGCTTGCCGCCACCCGCACCAACATCGGCTTTGCACTCGACCTCGACATCAGCGATCCCGGCTTCCGCGAGTGGCTGCGCAAGACCATTCCCCTGATGCTCGGCGTTTCCCTCGTCACCGCCGACGACTGGCTCATTCGTTACTTCGCGTCCGGCGGACAAGGCGACATCACCCGCCTTAACTATGCCAAGCGTCTGTTCCAGGGACCAATGGCCATTCTCGGCCAAGCCGCCGGAGCAGCAAGCCTCCCGTTCTTCGCCCGGCTTTACAACGAGAAGCGCACCACAGATTTCGCCAAGTCCGTCAGCGACTCGGTATATCGGATCACGGCCGTTTCAGTTTTGCTCTCTGCATGGATGGTGGCTGCTTCACTCCCGATCATCGACATCGTCTTCCGCCGCGGACGTTTTACCTTCAACAACTCGCTAGAGACCGCCGTCTTCTTCACCTGGTTCAGTTTCTCGCTCGCCTTCTGGTCTGCGCAGGCGATCTACTCGCGCGCGTTCTACGCTGCTGGCGATACGCTCACGCCCATGGTCGCCTCAACGCTGATTACTGTCGCGGTCATCCCGGTGTACCGAGCCATGTTCCACCTCGCCGGGGTCACAGGACTCGCCATCGCCTCCGACATCGGTATCCTCATCAATACCGTGACCTTCGCCACCCTTCTTCATCGCCGAAATTTGGTTCCCGCCGCATCGCTTAAATGGATCGAACTCGGCAAAGCAACCATTACGGCGATCATTGCCGGACTGCTTAGCTACAAAGTCGCCGACCTCATATCCATCACCGGTTCGCACCTCCAGGACCTCGAGCGGCTCGCCCTCGCTTCCGTCACCTGGGCCGCCGCCGTTGCCGCCGGCCTTTGGATCACGCGGTCCGAACTCCCCGGCCTGCTCCGTCGCAAAGCCTAACTTTCCATTTACATAGGTCATGCTGAGCGCAGCGAAGCATCTATGTAGTTGCCCCACCGCAACCTCGCCGTTCCAAGCGGGTACAATAAAACGTCGCGCGCCCGATGCCCCGAGTCCGCCTTCTATCGGTCCTCTTACTGCTGCTGGTTGCAGTGCTCTGTCCCGCGCAATCTGAGCCACCCGACGAACCTAAGTTCAACGTCACGGGCACCGTCGTAAACGCTCTCACTGGCGAACCCATCAAACGCGCACTCGTCGAGGTCTACGCCCAACAGCCGCGAGCGATCATGACCGACGGTGACGGCCACTTTCAATTTGAAGGTGTGCTCCGAGGTTCGTATTCCATCCAGGCCCGCAAGCCCGGCTTCTTCTCGGAATCCGAAATCACTCGCGGTCGCCATAACAATCCTGTTCTGCTGAATGACGGCAAACAATCCGTCACCGTCAAGCTCTACCCCGAAGCCACCATCAGCGGCACCATTCTTGATCGCGACGGCCTTCCCGTTCCGCAGATGATGGTTCGCGTGCTCTCGCGGCAAATTGAAGCAGGTCGCGCCCGTTGGGTCGCGGTGCAGCAGAAATCAACTGACGACGACGGTGCCTATCGCATCCCCGGACTCATGCCCGGCACCTACGCCATCGTCGCCGGACCATATTCTTTCCCCGCGCCTCTGCTCGAAAACGGTAAAGGACGTCCCGAAGGTTTCCGCGAGACGTTTTACCCCTCCGGCAACGATCTCTCGTCGGCGCAGAAATTCCAAGTGAAGTCTGGCCAGAAGTTCGAAGCGAATTTCAGCCTCAGTCCGGAACCTCTCTACAAGGTTCACGGCACTTACAGCGGCGATGCAAGCTCCGTGAACGTATCGCTGATGGCCGCCAGTCTCGGCATCTCCGGCAGCAACATTCCCACCAGCATGCTCGAAGGCAATCAGTTCGAGTCCGAATGGACTCCGCCCGGCAACTATCGCCTCGTCGCCAACGGGAACGACAGTACCGGCCACGCCGCCGCCGCCAACGTTCCGCTCATCGTTCATCAGGATGTGCTGAATGCGCATATTGCTCTGCAACCGCTGGTGAATATTCCGATCGAGGTCGAGCAGCATCAGGTCTCCACCAGGAAAGCACAGTCGCACATCGGTATCGATACGCGAACGCAACCCGGGTACCTGCAGATTCGTGCGAAGGACCCTTGGCTCTACGGAACCCTCATGTCCGGAGCCATCGCGCCAAACTCCGTACTGCCGAATGTGAATCCGGGACGTTACGACATTCAGATCATGATGAGTTCCCCTTGGTTTGCCGAGTCAGTCACCCGCGGGGACGCCGATCTACTCACAGAAGATCTCGTTGTCACTCCCGGTGGCGAACAGCAACCGGTCCGCATAATTGCTCGTGACGACTCAGCGACAATCAAAGCTCGTCTGGACGCACCACCCAACACCACCGCGACGCTTCTTATTGTTCCAACTGGACGCGACCCAAGCCAGGTCCGAGAACTTCCAATAGCAGCTCGCGGCGAAAGCTACCTCCCGCCTCAAGCTCCGGGCGATTACACCTTCCTTGCCCTTGACGACGCCTCTGACCTCGAGTACACAAAT
>DASTGW010000674.1:0-13173 GCA_035718705.1 Terriglobales bacterium
TCCACTCGATACAGCTAATTTGTCACTGGCGTAATCTCGCGCTGGCGGACAATTCGGCAGTACTGTGGCCCCACTTTTTAGGTACAGGAACGTTATGGGGTGCCGTTGGGCTGCTATCGTTGTGGTCTTTGCTGTCTCGGCTGCCCTTGCGCAAGAAAAAGAGCTGATCTCGGCTCCTGCGCCTAATCTCTCTGAAGCGCCCAATCGAGCTTCGCTGAGCTTCCAGCAGGCGGTTGAACGCTCTTTTGACGATCGCCGGTGGTACTGGGAAGCCGACGGCTCAACACGGTTCCCGGCGGGAGTGTATGCGTGCCAGGCATGTCGCGGCACTCGCTCCTATCAAGGCAAGATCGGAACAGGCAGGCTAGTTTGGGACCTGAGCGGCAAGCATGGGCTTCTCCCAGTGCTTGATTTGAAGGTCACGAAGTTGCGGCTTGGACAGCCGACGCTGATGCAAGAGAAACCTGCGAGGAAATATGGCACATTCGTCTCGCCGGGCAGGCCAACCCGTCTATGGAATAAAGCCACCCAGTCGCTGGGATCGGTGATGCATCGGTAGTGGTGGCGACTGGGTGAGTGTGCCCTCAGCGGCTTAACGAGGAATGGTTGCTTATTTCGACGAAAGCCATGCGGCTGAAATCAGGCAAACGGTGATCGCGGCCGAGAAGGCGATTGGAATGATGAACAGGTATAGCGAGCTGACAACGGCGATGACGGCAAAGGTGAGAGCGAATGCCCAGCGTACTCCGCCCATTAGCGTCAAGGTTTGTGGCGGCAGTCCACCGAGCTGCCAAGCCAGGACCGCCGCAAATAAATAGAGCACGCCAACCGAAAGCCCGGCGGCCAGGAAAAAATCCCATAAGGTGCGTTGGAATCCCTGCACGTTGAAATGACCCGAGTGCATGGAGGCAACAACAGCGTCTACTCCCCAATGCGGATCGGACTGGCTAAAACCGAGCGTGTGCCCGATGGCAAAGAGCAGCAGAAGAACCGCAGCGATGCGATAAAGGATGGACGGTTTCATGTTGCTCTCCCAGAAGGATACTGGTCTCTCATTGCGTGCGAAGCTGAGACTCTACCATCCGTACGACGCACATCGATGCATTTTGGTACGAATTGTAAGTAGCAGGCCGTACACCGGCACCTAACCTAAACGTTAGTCTGGACCGGGCCACCTATTGCCACTTGAGAACGTCTAAGTAGCTGCGCCACTGCGACTTCGTCGAATACATCCGCAGCGAGGCAGATCCATGCCGTTAGCCCGAATCGTCACCAGCAACCCTGAAGAGGTCGCGTACTTGTGTGAATACCTGCGTTCGCGCGGATACAGCATCGAGCTGGTGGATCCAGAATCTCTACAAAGCGCGGCTGCAGACCTGCGACTGGATTGTGAAGGCTGTAGCAGCGAAGAGGCGCTGGCCCTCGGCAGGGATGCGACTGAGGGCGCTGGCAATGGGCGTCGGGTGCTCGCCTACGACATCACCGGGCGTCCAGTCGAGTTCGCGGACGATGAAGAAGCAGTAGGAGGTAAAAGTAGAGCTTTCGCTGAAGCGTGGCAGAGGCTTCAGTCCGCTCGGCTTAAAGTGGTGGAGAGGACACGGCTATCTTACGGACATTTGCGGGAACGGATAGCAGATGGCCGGCGCTCTCTCGATAGATACCGCACGCATTATCAACAGGTGAGAACTCAGGCCGCCGCCCAGGCAGAGGAAAGCCGGCGCGAGCGGCAAGCGCAGCGGCAGGCTTTCGAGGCGGAACGGTCGCGCCGGAAGTTAGAGCAAGCACGCCGGCAAGCGCAAATAGCCCTTGAGCGAGAACGGTTGCAGGCAGAGACTCGCCAACACCAGCAGGAGACAAGGCTCGTTCAGGAAACTCTTCCCGATCCCGAACCTCTCCGACTGCCGCGACGCTATCGCAGGGACAGCGATTTTCAAAAGGCTGCAGTTGCCGCTGCGGTGCTGGCTTTGATTGCTATCCTTGGTTTAGGCGCTTACCGAAACAGTCTGCTGAGGCCGCATGTCTCCAAACGCGACTTGTTGCGCTCAGAGGATGTATCGCAGCCGGTTCCGTTCGCTGTTGCGACGGCTCCCGTAGGAAAGAGCACGACGCAGCCTGAGGTCAAGGTGGCGTCCGTCCATCGCGTCTCGCCTCGGCTGTCCGAGGCCACCGCTAAGTCAAATGGAACTCACAGAGTCGCCCGAGTGCGGCCTGCTCGAACTGACGAGAGTGAATTCATGGGCGAGGACCGAGTCATCATCCACCGTCTGCCCAGCGGGACGTCCCAAGCACGAGCAAATACGCATCCGGGACTGAAACGGATCTCGGATCTGGACTAATAACTCTGCCGCCCTTCCGCGAGCTACCGCGGCGAAAAAGCCGTCGGACAGGAATCTACGAGGCGTTGGCCCGCTTGGGCGCATCTGCGGAGTGCTGGAAGCGGAGCATCTGTGGCGGCTGGTGGTTGTCGCCGTAGTCGAGTTCGGGCATCAGCATGGCGATACGGCGTGCGGAGCGAACGAGGAGATCGAGGTCTTCGTCGGTGAAATCTGGTCCGGCGATGCCGGGCGTCATGCCTTTGCGGCAAACCTGCACTACGCCGAGCACAGTACCGTTGTCTTCCATGATGGGCGCCGACATCATCTTCTGAATCGGGTCCGGCATGTCAGCAAGGCGCTCGGTGTCTTTGAGCTTGATCTGCTCGAAGATCGAGTGATGCGGCACCTGTGGGAATCGATTAAAAATAGCTGGCTGACGAGTACTGGCGGTGCGTGCCGCCACGGCGGAACCGGTAATCGGGATCGCTCCGGCCGACTGCAATTCAATCGGAAACAAGAAGCGCAAGAAATCGCCCTCGAGCCAGAGGAGGCCGACCTCGGTCTGACGAACGCGGAAGATCTTGGCGATTTCAGCGCTGATGCGACCGGGCGTGCACCGATTGACGTGCAATAACTCTTCGAGAGCGTCAAGACTTGTCATAGGGCCGTAGCTGTCCGGGATGATTTTCCATCCTTGTGGACATCTCCGACAAGACACCTAGGTCACTGTACTTTGGCGTTTTTCAGTTCCATTTTGAGCCAGAAAGAACAAGGCCGGTGGAAACCGGCCTGAGGACGAAAACCGCCATCAATAGGCCCAGCGCAGGAGGGTGGCTCCGACGGTGAAACCAGCACCCACGGCGGCGACGAGGACTAGATCACCCTTCTTAAGTTTGCCTTCGTCGACGGCGGTCTGCATGGCCAGCGGGATGGTGCCCGAGGTGGTGTTGCCGTAGCGGTCGATGTTGACGATGACCTTCTCTTTCGCCATGCCGACGCGATCGGCGGTGGCATTGATGATGCGCAGGTTGGCCTGGTGCGGGATGAAGCAGTCGACGTCGGCGCCGGTGAGTCCGTTGCGCTTGAGAACCGTCTCGCAAAGTTCGGCCATCTTGCGGACGGCAAATTTGAACACGGCCTGGCCGTCCTGATGGACGAAATGCATTTTCTTGTCCACGGTTTCGTGTGACGCCGGATTCAAACTGCCGCCAGCGGGCATGTAAAGCGAGCACGCACCCGAGCCGTCGACCTCGTGAACGAAATCGATGATGTCGATATTGGGTTCGTCGGCGCCTGCAGGTTCGAGGATGACGGCACCGGCACCATCGCCGAAGATGACGCAGGTGGCGCGATCGGTGTAGTCGATGATGGAGGACATGACGTCGGCACCGATCACCATGACCTTTTTATGTGCGCCGGTCTTCACGAATTGCGTGCCGACCTGGAGGCCGTAAACGAACGACGAACAGGCGGCGATGAGATCGAAGCCCCAAACGTTCTTGGCGCCGAGGCGGTCCTGCACCAGGCAGGCGGACGCGGGAAACATCATGTCGGGAGTGACGGTGGCGACGATGATGGCGTCGAGTTCACTGGGGTCGATACCGCGACGAGCGATGGCAATTTTGGCAGCCTCGGTAGCGAGGTGACTGGTGGCAGTTCCCTTGTCGACGATGTGACGTTCGCGGATACCAGTGCGCTCCATGATCCACTGGTTATTGGTATCCACCATCTTTTCGAGGTCGAAATTGGTCAACAGGCGAGGCGGAACGTAGGTGCCCAGCGCCGATATCTTTACCCGCACATTACTCAATGAGATGACTCCTAGAAAACGTAACCAATTATTGTGCGGGATGAGAGGAAGGATTGTCTATGAAGTATGAGCGGCGCTTAGTGCAGGGATAAGCGCAGCTTTGGGAAAAAGAGCCAGTCAGTATTTCAGTCTCTCAGTCATGCGGAGCTACCTCGAACCTCTTATCTGACGACCCGAGGTGGTTTCACGGAATGGTTAACGCGAAAACGATCCGATGGCGTGCAAGTCTGCTGACGAACGATACGCGTGCTGTCGGTTCCCTTCTCGCGAGCCACAACGAGAGTGTGCATGGTGTAGCAGACGTTTTCGCCGGACTGCAATTCACGAAGGTCATCGGTTGTGAAGAGGCCTCGATCTGTATTGAAAGTGCGGGCGCTCGGATGATCGCTGTCCAAGTTAAATTGTCTTTGACGGCTCTGAGGGAGATAGCCGTTTCTCTGTTCGGCTACGACAACGGTGGAGAGGGCAAGGGCGAGCAGGATGGCTCCAGCGAGAGGGCGCATGGGGGACCTCCACAGGGCCGAACTATAGCTCCGAGGCAGCTCAGGCTCAAGGACTTAGGGATGGGTGCAGGTGAAAAGGAGGGACAAAAATAGCCGGACACCGGCTACCCCACTGCACAAGCAAGAGCCCGTTACCGTTGCTTCCTTCCGGACCTGGCGGGGTTGGCGGGAATGTTTCGCGTGGGACCGATGTCCGACACTTCCAATATAACATCAGCGGCGTATGGGGAGGGATCGCGAGCAGGAGTGCTCGCGCCACACTGCGCCACACACGAACGTTGGTGACCGAAGGGTGATCGAACCCGGGGTGCAGTCGGATTAAAATGTGTCGATGGGAGCGACCGTCGTACATCCCTGGAAGCCGCGCAGCACCATTGAGGCTGCGGTTGAACGCTACTTCCAGGTATCGCTCTTCCTGCTGGTCACGATCGGGTTTGCCACGCTTGCCTCGACCGGCAGACTCGATGCGTTGTCAGTACTGTTTGTGGGAATCGCGCTGATTCTGCGCGCTTACCTGTTGTTGAAGCAACGCGAATTCAAGATTCCCGAGCGCTGGACCACTTACTTCACGTTGATCTACGTGCTGGTGTTCGTAGTGGACCTGTTCATGGTCTCAGGGAACTACGTGAACGCCAGCATTCACCTGGTGCTGTTCTCGCTGGTGGTGAAAGTCTTTTCCGTACAACGGGAGCGTGACTACGTTTACCTGGCAGTGCTGTCGTTCCTGGCGGTGCTGGCCGCATCGGTGCTGACTGTCGACACGATGTTCCTGGGTGCGTTCTGCGTGTTCATCCTGCTCGCGGTGAATACGTTCGTAAGCATGGAGATCCGACGTTCGCTGCGGAAAGCAGTTTTCTCCGGATCCGCGGCAGGCGATCGCATTGCGGGACGAAAGCTGGGAGTGCTGCTCTCAGCGGCCGGCGCGATGATCGTGCTGGCGATTGTAGCGATCTCGGCGGTGTTGTTCTTCGTGCTCCCGCGTTTTTCCGCCGGATACTTGAGCGGTTACGCTCCGCACAGCGACATGGTCACCGGCTTCAGCGATCACGTGAACCTGGGGGCAATCGGCCGGATACAACAGACCGACAGCGTGGTGATGCACGTGCAGATGGACGGACATCCGCCGGCGGACCTGAAGTGGCGCGGGGTAGCGCTCAACATTTTTGACGGACAGAACTGGAAATACGCAGCGCAGGGCGAGAGCAATGAACCGGCTTTGACGCAGGATTCTGGTCGCTTTCAGCTCCGCAAGCAGCAAGTCCAGCGAGGAAACCTGCCTTCCGTGCCGCAGGATCCGCGTGATTTTCGACTGCTTCACTACCGGGTGATCATGGAGCCGATTGGCACGGATGTGATCTTTCTGGCGCCAGTGGCAGTCGATTTAAGCGGGCGTTTCCGCGAGATTGGCATCGATGATTCGGGAGCGGTGACGAACCTGGATCGCACTCGCATGACGGAGAGTTATGAAGCGGTGTCGCTGATATCTGAGCCGTCAGGTGCGCGATTGCAGTCCGGGTTTGGTGATTTACCGCCACAACTTTCGAAGATGTATCTGCAAACGCCTTCGTCACTCGATCTTCGCGTGCAACAACTGGCGGAACAGGTCGCTTCGGGAGCCCAGAACAATTACGACAAAGCAATAGCGATCGAGAAATATCTCAGCGAACACTACTCTTACACACTGCAACTTCCATCGCAGACTCCCAAGGATCCCGTCGCGAACTTCCTGTTCGTGCGCAAACAAGGGCACTGCGAGTACTTTGCGTCGTCGATGGCACTGATGTTGAGGACACTCGGTATTCCATCGCGACTGGTGAACGGCTTCCGGAACGGCGAGTACAACGACATCACCGGCAACTACATTGTGCGGGCGAAGAACGCACACACCTGGGTGGAAGCTTACATCCCGAATGCCGGATGGAAGAGTTTCGATCCAACGCCGGGGGATGCAGCGCCAGTTGTTACTTCGTTCAGTCGCATTCGCTTATATCTGGATGCGGCGCAGGAGTTCTGGCGAGAGTGGGTGATCAACTACGATTTTGGGCACCAGCGTGAACTGACAATGTCAACGGTCAGCCGCGCGCAGCGTGGTGCGTTCGATCTGCGTCGCTGGTTGAGAAAACAGTATCTTTCGGCATTGAAGATCACGCGGCGAGTTAACTCACAGGTGGCCGGCCACCCGACAGAGTGGGTGGTGGCGGCGGTGTTTCTCGCAGGATTGATTCTGGTGGTGTGGAACTCGCGCCGTATCGTCAGGAGGTGGAATTTGCGGGCGATCGCGAAGACACCATCGAAGGCACCACAGGTGGCGGCGACGATCTGGTATTCGCGAATGCTGAAGTCGGTGGCGAAGAAGGGCTATTCGAAGCCATCGAGCCAGACGCCGGAAGAGTTCGTTCGGACTATCGAGGAACCGATTCTGCGCGGCTCGGTGAGGACCTTTACCGAGCACTATGAACGAGCACGATTTGGCGAATCGGTGGAGTCAGCGGAGCAACTGCCAGAATTGTACGAAGAGATAGCCAGCAAGAAGTAGTTTCCAGCGCCTTACGGGTGTGAGGTCCTGCTGCGCAGCAGAAACTCGAAGGCCACGCAAATCAGCGCCAAGCGCCTATAGATTCGATCGATCATAGCTTCCACCTTGGCCGCAGAGTCTATTCGGGGTGTGTACCCAGTCACAATACTGCTTTTGTATTACCAGCAGCCCCTTTTGAACGAAGAGTTAAGCGGTTCCAGCCAGGCGTTTCGGGGCCAGATTCTCCGATTTTTAGGCTAGAATAGAAAGACTGCATGTCAGATTCAACGCTTACCGTAATGCCTCAGGACACAACTGAGCCGCAGGAGAAGAACGAGCAGGCGAGTTCCCTGCCCGAACGACCTCGGGTCGGATTTGTGAGCCTGGGCTGCCCGAAGAACCTCGTCGATAGCGAGGTGATGATGGGCCTGCTCGCCCGCGCCGGGGCGGAGCTAACCTCGCGCGCCGATGAAGCCGATGTCATCGTGGTGAACACGTGTTCGTTCATCGAGTCGGCGCAGCAGGAGAGCGTGAACACCATCCTGGAGATGGCACAACATAAGACGGAAGGCCGCGCGAAGCGATTGGTGGTGGCGGGCTGCCTGGTCGAGCGCTTCCGAAACGACATCCAGAAGAATATTCCGGAAGTGGATGCGGTGGTGGGTACGGGTGAGTTGGAGAATGTGCTGCAGGCAGCGGGAATCGTAACGCGGCCGAAGCAGAGTTCAGACTCTCCTTTTGTGATTTTGTCGGGACGCGCAGAGGGCGATGCGCGCGAAGCGGCTGGTCGATTCTCACGCGAGCAGTGGGATGGAGCGATCGCGGATCTTCCAAATTATTTGTACGACGAAGAGACACCGCGCGTGCTGGCGACGCCGAAGCACTCGGCCTACATCAAGATTGCCGAGGGATGCGATCATCCGTGTTCGTTCTGCATTATTCCGCAATTGCGCGGGAAGTTCCGTTCGCGGCGGTTTGAGTCGGTGATTGCAGAGGCCGAACAACTGGCGAAGCGCGGCGTGCGCGAGATCACTTTGATCGGCCAAGACACGACCTGTTACGGCGAAGATCTCGGAATCAGGGATGGTTTGGCGCTATTGCTGGAGAGACTGGCGAGAATCGAAGAGCTGAGGTGGGTGCGGTTCCTGTACGCGTACCCCAATAAAGTTACGGGCAAGCTACTGGAGACGATCGCAAATCACGAAAAGATTTGTTCGTACATCGATGTGCCCCTGCAGCACGCAGCTCCTAACGTCTTGAAGCGCATGAAGCGCGGTGCGAGCGCGGACATATTCCTCAAGTCGATCGAGAAGATGAGGGCCACGATCCCGAATGTGATATTGCGGAGCTCGTTTATCGTCGGCTTCCCGGGGGAGACGGAGCAGGACTTCGAAGAGCTCTGCGAATTCGTAAAAGCGGCGAAGTTCGATTGGCTCGGTGCATTCTCGTATTCCGACCAGGATGGGGCGACGGCGTACGCGCTTGACGCGAAAGTGCCGGAGAAAGACATCGAACGTCGGCGCAAGAAGCTGATGTCGATCCAGAAGCAGATCAGCAAGAAAGCAAAAAAGGCACTTGTCGGACGCCAGTTCGAGATCGTGGTGGAAGGGCCGTCAGAGGAAAGCGAGCTGTTGTGGGAGGGCCGCACGCCGATGCATGCGCCGGAGATCGACGGCAAGGTGTACATCAATGACTTCGGCGATCATGAAGACGTGCAGCCGGGCCAGTTCTACCGCTGCGAGATCACGGAAGCGCACGATTACGATCTGGTAGCAAGGCTGATCTGACAACGAAGTACTAGCACCAATTCACAATCCACAGTCGTCCTGATTCCGGAGAGACAGTGTCCTGATTCACCGGGGCATGTGCCGGAAGTGCTTTGTCGCGTACCCGTCCGGACGGTCACACTTATGCCCTATGTTCATGAAAGCAGCGGCACTCATAGTGTGTGTGGCGGTTCTGACTGGTTGTGGCGGAGTAGCGAACGGCGGTTCCAATGGCGGCACGCGGTCGAGCACTGGCTCGGGCGGGACTGGCGGTTCCGGCGGCACGGGTGGCTCGGGCGGCACAGGAACGACTACGCAGTCGTGCTCGGCGCTGACGACGGGCGTTGGGGCGAGCCTGAATGGATTCGTGCCCTTCACGTCGAACAATGCGTGGAACCAGGACATCTCGACGGCGCCGGTGGATGCGAACTCGGCGGCGATCATCGCAACGGTTGGGGGAGCGGCGGTGCATGCGGATTTCGGAGCGGGCCTCTATAACGGAAGCAAGATTGGCATTCCTTATGTAGTAGTTGACGGTACACAGCCGCAGACGGACGTCACGTTTACGGCTTATGGTGACGAGAGCGATCCGGGGCCGATGCCGATTCCGGCCACAGGGCCAATCGAAGGCGATCCGAATCCGGGGACTGGCGATCGTCACGTGCTAGTGCTCGATAAGGGCAATTGCTTCCTTTATGAACTGGGTAGCGCGTATCCGGGAACGGGCGGTACGTGGTCGGCGAATGTGGCCGTGCTGTGGGACATGACGGGAAATCCGCTGCGTCCGTACACGTGGACATCGGCCGATGCGGCGGGACTGCCGATCTTCCCCGGGCTCGTTCGTTACGACGAAGTAGCGAGTGGAAAGATTTCGCATGCGTTGCGCTTCACGTTGCAGCAGAGCCAAAAGGCATTCGTAGCGCCGGCATCACATTGGGCGTCGAGCAACACGAGTACGGCGGTTGCGCCGATGGGAGCACGGTTCCGGTTGAAATCGAGCTTCGACATCTCGAGCTATTCGGCGGCGAACCAGGTGATCCTGAAAGCGCTGAAGCAGTACGGGATGATCATGGCCGACAACGGAAGCTCGATGTATATCAGTGGCGCGCCGGATGATCGCTGGGACAACAATGATCTTCATTTGCTTGGAAACCTGCACGCTTCGGATTTTGAAGTGGTGCAGATGGGCACGGTGACGACGCCGGCTAATGTGCCGCAGGGCGCTGCACCGGGTATTGCTTCATTCACGGCATCACCTTCTACGACCAATGCCACCGGAACCGTTACGCTGAACTGGAGTGTGAGCAACGCGAATTACGTGATCATTTCCCCGCAGGTGGGTCCGGTGCGTGGCAACAGCGTGGACGTGAAGCCAGGCACATCGACCACTTACACGCTCTATGCGACAAACCAGTACGGCAGAACGACTGCGACGGTAAGCGTCGCGGTGCAGTGAGTGCTTGGCATCTGAGCAGCGAGCTTCTACACTGTTCCCGCTTCCGAGACATCTGGATTTGCAAACCGAATGGAGGACAACCATGTCGCGCCGAATAGTTCTTATATCTCTCGGTCTTCTTTTGTTGTTGCTGTCCGGTTCAAGTTTCGCCCAGACGGCGATTACCTGCTCGTCTGACAACATGCGACGTAACTACTGCGATATCGGGCAGAACGGCGGGGTTCGCCTTCTGCGGCAGCGCAGTGACGCACAATGCCAACAGGGCAGCACCTGGGGTTGGAATGACTCACAGATTTGGGTGGACCGCGGTTGTCGCGCGGACTTCGAAGTGTTGCCGTGGGTGCCACCCGTTGCCGGATCGATCACCTGCTCGTCAGATAACATGCGCAGAAACTATTGCGACATCGGTCAGAATGGCGGGGCGAGGTTGCTGCGTCAGCGCAGTGATGCGAGCTGCATTGAAGGGAGTACCTGGGGCGTGAACGGGAACCAGCTCTGGGTCGATCGCGGATGCCGCGCCGATTTCCAGGTGCTCACCTACCGTGGCGGCGACTGGAATGACAACCCGAACGCCGGGGGTGCGCGCACCGTAACCTGCTCTTCGGACGACATGCGCCGTAACTATTGCGATGTGGGTCCGAACGGCGGTATTCGCTTGCTGCGGCAACGGAGCGATGCTCGCTGCAGTGAGGGCAGCACATGGGGTTCTCGCGGCAACCAGGTATGGGTCGACCGCGGATGCCGTGCTGACTTTACCGTGCTGCCGGTTGGTGACGGCTGGAACCGGGGAGGTCGTGATCGTGATCGGGATCATGATTGGGATCGCGGCGGCAGTGGAGTGACGACGGTGTATTGCGCTTCGGACGATATGCGTCGCAACTACTGCAGCGTGGGAAAAAATCGGGGTATTCGACTCGTCCGGCAGCGGAGCGATGCGCGTTGCGATCTGAATCGGAGCTACGGGTTCGATCACGATCGGATTTGGGTTGACCGCGGGTGTCGTGCGGACTTCGAAGTACAGACGCGCCGTTAACCGTTTTTTTTCAGAACCGCGGACGCTCTTTGGAGCGTCCGTTTTGTTTTTCACTCAGCGGAGAGCGCGGTATCTGACATGCGGGCCACGGTGCGACGAATAGCTTCGGAGCGCCCGCGACACTCGCGAATGTGCTCGATGAGCCGGAGACGAACGTCTTCGGAAACAGCTTGGTGAGTCATTTGTTCCAATACTTCCGCGGTACGGGACCAGGCCGATTTCTCGCCCTCGAGTAAGTGAATGATTGCCGGAAGTTCGAACTCGCGGTGCATGGGCGGCCATTGTACTTAACTGCGTTGTTAGCGAACACCGTTTTTCGTGTGACTCCTTAACTCATTCATCAGGAGCCTCGCACTGGAACGTAAGCGCGGGAAAATGCCTCTCCTGCGGGGCATTGTGGGGATTTCCATGGTGAACGCCCAAGGCGGGATCTGAAAAGGACTAAGATGCCGCACAGATTGACAAACAGAGCTGCTGGAATAGACTTCCTACGCCTTGTTTTGGGCCTTGGGGTGGCAAATGACACGTTCCGTGCGGCATTTGGTGTGGGCGACATTTTTTCTTCTAACAACAGCGGCTTTCGCGGCAAATCCCGCGTCGGTAACAGTCGCGGGTGACTTGCAGTCGGAGGCAGGATGTGGCGGGGACTGGGATCCGACGTGCGCAGCTACGCACCTGACTTACGACGCGACCGACGATGTGTGGCAAGGCACGTTCAACCTGCCTGCGGGGAACTATCAATACAAGGCGGCACTCAACGACAGTTGGACGGAGAACTACGGCCTGAATGCGGCGCCGGGCGGAGCCAATATTCCACTGAACCTGGCGAGCGGCACGGCAGTTAAGTTCTACTTCGATTACAAATCACACTGGATTACCGACAACGTCAACTCGGTTATCGCGACGGTGCCCGGCAGTTACCAGGCGGCAATCGGGTGTCCGGGAGATTGGCAACCCGATTGTCTTCGTTCGTGGCTTGAAGACCCGAAGGGCACCGGCACGTACAGTTTTACGACGCCTGATCTGCCTCCGGGGAATTACGAAGCCAAGGTGGCGATTAACGAGAACTGGAACACTAACTACGGGCAAGGTGGAGTGCCCGGGGGAGCAAACATCCCGTTCACGGTAACCATTACCGGGCCGGTCACGTTCACTTATGACCCGAATACGCACGTCCTTACCGTGCAAGGTCCCGGATCGAGCCACGACAACAACGTGGAATACGACGGACTGCGTCATGACTCGCGCGACGCGCTGTATCGCTCACCGGGCGGAGCAGTGCCGGCGGGCTCGGATGTGAAGGTCCGCTTCCGCACCTTCCACAACGATGTCACGGATGTGAAGATGCGGTTGTTCGATTTGAATTCGAATGCTGAAGACTTCCGCGACATGAAGATCGCGGCGAGTAATGTCTCGTGCTTCCAGGATGATCTGGCGAAGAAGACCTGCGATTACTGGGAGACGACGGTCCATTCGGACGTGCCGAACAATTACTGGTATCGGTTCATCATTACCGACGGTACGAGGACAGCTTACTATGCGGACGATACGCCGGCGCTTGATGGAGGATTAGGAAAGGCGACGGACACCATCGTGGACAACAGCTATGCGCTGATGTTCTACGACAAGAATTTCAAGTCAGCGGCGTGGGCGAAGGACGCCGTCATCTACCAGATATTCCCCGATCGCTTCCGCAATGGACGGGCCAACAACGATCCACATACAGGCGATGTTCGCTACGACGATCCGGTCCTGTCACTGCCGTGGGGCACGTT
>DASTGW010000675.1:0-2771 GCA_035718705.1 Terriglobales bacterium
CCAGTAATCAGTACTCAGTAAAAGCGAAGCCGCCGAGAGATCGGCGGCTTTTTTGATGGTGAAGAGTGCAGAGATGCTTCGCTTCGCTCAGTATGACCTGACGGGGCTGTGGTCGGGTAGGGATTCCTCGCTGCGCTCGGAATGACAAAAAATCGAAGTATCGAGTTATCTCATCGACTGTTCGATTTCGGTGATCCAGTCGGGGCGCTTGAGGATTTCGCGGGGCTTGGGGCCGTCGGCGGCACCGACGATGCCGTCGCGCTCCATGAGATCGATGAGGTGCGCGGCGCGTCCGTAGCCGATGCGGAGACGGCGCTGCAACAGCGACGTGGAAGCTTTGCCGAACTCGAGCACGAGGCGTACCGCGTCGTTGAAGAGTTCGTCGTTGTCGTCCTCGCCTCCTTCGCCAGCGGTGCCGCCTTCCACCTTGCCGTTCTCATCTTTCGGCGCTTCGAGGAATGCCTGCTGGTACTGGGCGGCGCCCTGAGCCTTCCAAAATTCGACGACGCCATGAATCTCTTTTTCGGTCACGAACGGAGCGTGCAGGCGCAGTACGCGCGATGAACCCGAGGGCAGATAAAGCATGTCGCCGCGGCCGAGCAGGGCTTCGGCGCCGTTGGAATCGAGGATGGTGCGCGAGTCAACCTTCGTCGCCACGCGGAATGACATACGGGCGGGGAAGTTGGCTTTGATGAGTCCGGTGATGACGTCGACGGACGGACGTTGCGTGGCGAGCACGAGGTGAATGCCGACCGCGCGGGCCATCTGCGCGAGTCGCGTGATGGATTCTTCGACGTTGGACTGGTCGAGCATCATGAGGTCGGCCAACTCGTCGATGATGATGACGATGTAGGGAATGGGGCCTTCTTCCTGCTGTGTGCCGTCGTCGAAGAGGCTGGGCGTGATCTTCTCGTCGAAGAGCTTGTTGTAGCCGTCGATATTGCGGACGCCGCGAGAGGCGAGCAATTTTAGGCGACGCTCCATTTCGCGGACGGCGTTACGCAAGGCGTTCGCCGCGAGCTTTGGCTCGGTGATGATTGGCGTATAGAGGTGCGGAACACCGTCGTACATGCCGAGTTCCACGCGCTTCGGGTCGACGAGGATGAGGCGCACCTGGTCGGGCGTAGATTTGTACAGGATCGACATGATCATGGCGTTGATGGCGACCGACTTGCCCGATCCGGTGGAACCGGCGATGAGCAGGTGCGGCATGGTCGCAAGATCGGCCATGTTGATGCGTCCGTTGATGTCTTTGCCTACCGCCAGCGTTAGCTTTGATTTGCCACCGATGAAGTCCTGCGACTCGACCATTTCGCGGAGCCAGATGGTTTCGCGCTCGCGGTTCGGGACTTGAATGCCCACGGTCGACTTGCCCGACATGCGCTCGATGAGGATGCTCTCGGCACGGAGGGCGAGGCAGAGATCGTCGGAGAGCCCAGTGATGCGGCTGTACTTGATGCCGGCTTCCGGCTTCATCTCGAACGTGGTGACGACAGGGCCGGGATTGATTTGCGTAATCTGGCCATGGACATCGAATTCCGCGCACTTCTCGGTGAGCACGCGAGCCAGGTTCTTGAGCTCTTCTTCGTCAATGGCGAAGGCGTCTTCCGGACGATGGAGCAGGGCACTGGAAGGAAGCTTGTATCCACCGCGCACCTTGGGCATGGTGGTTTTGGCCTTGGTGCCAATGTCGGCGCGAGTGCCTACCGAGGGCTCGACTTCGTCATGAGAAGCAGAGGCAGGATGCCCTTCTTCCAGTTCCCGCTCGATGCCAGTCTTGATGGGCTTGGCGGCGGGCAGGTCGAGAACGCTTTGCTTCGGCGCGGCAATTGGAGGCGCGGCGGCGACCGGCGGTGGTCCGGCGGCGGGCTTTTTAGCCGGGCGCTTGGCCTGGACTAACTGCGTGGTGACCACTGGCTTCACTTCGCGACGCTTCTCGAGTTCTTTGGCTGCCTTCTTCTTCGCGCGTTCGGTCTTCCAGTCCTGATAGCGCTGTTGTAGTGCGTAGAGGAAGGCAAAGCGCGTGGTGAACCACGTCTTGACCTGTCCGAAGGAGAACGCGGTGCAGAGATAAAGCGCAACGGCAATCACGGCGAGCGAAACGATGTATGCGCCGATGGTGTTCAGCAGCTGCAGGAGGACGTCGGCGACGATGCGCCCGACGAGGCCTTCCTGCGGAACGGCGTGCATCCAGTGCCAGTGAAATGGGAGGAGCCCAAGGAATCCGGAAAAGAAGACGAACAACGCCACTGAGCCGATCAGCTTGGCGAGCCAGGAATCGATGGGACGCGAACGCCACCAGCGGATGCCGAGCAGCACGAGGAACACCGGCACGAAGAAGACGGAGACGCCGAAGATCTGAAGGGCGAAGTCAGCGCCATAGGCCCCGAGGATGCCGACCCAGTTTTGCGTGGGCTTCCACGCGGGGCGGTTGGAGGCGGTGTTCATCGAAGGATCGGACGGGGAGTACGAAGCGAGCGCGAGGAAAAGGAGGAGCGCGGAGACGAACAACAGGAATCCGATCAGCTCATTGAGCCGACGGTTCTTGGTCGGGGTAAACGCTGCCGAGACAAACTTCATGAAGGCGTGCCGGTCAGTCGCAAAGAGACACCTCGTTGTCGGTCAAGCATGGCAAGGCCACACGTGTCAGACGAAATGGAAGAGGAAGCCTCCGCGCTGCCGCGCGAAGCCGCCAGAGCAGAATGATTATGACATTTTTGAAGGGATGGGGAAGGGGAAATTCGGAGTGATGTTAACCACAAAGGACACGA
>DASTGW010000676.1:0-7003 GCA_035718705.1 Terriglobales bacterium
CCTGGTCTTCGAGGATGGTAGGCCCGGACTGCACTATTTTTTCCCAGTTGCCCTCGGAGTTGCGCGCGAAGCCGAAGCCGTCGGAGCCGACAATGGCGCCGTTCTGGAGGACGACGTTGTCGCCGAGGCGGCAAAATTCGCGGACCTGTGCGTGCGCGTGAGCGAAGAAATTCTGGCCGATACGAACGCCCTGGTAGATGACGACGTGCGGGAGGATCACGCAGTTGTCGCCGATCTGGACGTCGTCGCCTAATACGGCGTAGGCGCCGATGTGCGCGTTCTTGCCGATCGAGGTGCGCTCGCCGATGACGGCTGTCGGGTGAATGCCGGGAGCGTAGGTCGGCGCCTGATAGAAAAGAGGGATCGCGCGGGAGAAGGCGAGATAGGGATCCTTTGTGCGCAGCGTAGGAACCTCGAGAGAGGGAAAGTCCTCTGTGACGATGACGGCGGAGGCTTTGGTCGTCTTGGCCATCGCGGCGTACTTCACGTTGGAGACGAACGTGAGCTGTCCGGGCTGGGCTTCTTCGATGCCGGTGATGCCGGTAATGTCGCGGTCTTCGCCTTCGAGGCGGGCGTTTAACTTGGCTGCGATTTCGCTGAGTTTCACAGGGACATTCTAAATCGCGCGAGTTTTGGTTCGGCGCAGAGCGCTGGGAGACAGAGAACGCAGAGAGGATTTAGTCGGGAAGATGGAGTTGGGTGAATCGGCGATCGGAATAGGTTGTGCCGGGATCGATGAAAGGGTCGATGATCCATTCCCAAAGATCATTCATGCCGACGCCGTTTGCGTACAA
Source organism: Terriglobales bacterium (assembly GCA_035718705.1). GTDB lineage: Bacteria > Acidobacteriota > Terriglobia > Terriglobales > Acidobacteriaceae > DATMXP01. The sequence continues at coordinate 795 of DASTGW010000676.1, forward strand.
CAACAGGAATGCTAAGGGCGGCAATGCGACAGTGAGTCGCAGTAAAACGAAAATACACCGACCGATGATACGAAGGTACCGCATTGGAGGCCCATGTTACTCGGTAAACATCGGGACCTGGCGAGTATCGACTGGCTTTTCCCCGGTTCTCCGCTTTCGGGACGTGGCCCCTCCGATGACGGCTAGGACGGTCAACTGCGTGAGGGCGTTTCGTGGGATGAAGATGCGCTGCGTGTTGGAGCGGGTGTCAGGCGGATTGACCATGTAGCCTTCGGGCATGACCTGGGTGAGGTCGTTGGGCATCATGCCTTCCATGACGTCGTTGTCTTTGAAGCGCAGACGGACCCAGAGGCCTTCGGTGCGGGGGCGGGTGGTGAAAGTCTTGCGGGCGAGCTCGTCGGCGTCGCCGAAATCGCGCACGAAGAAGACGCACTTGATTTCCTTGAGATCGACCGTAACGAGATTGCCGGCGGTGTTCAGCATCTCCAGCTTTCCTTCGTTGAGGAAGTGGGCGGAGACGAAGCCGTTCATCGTGTCGCGGTCGAGCTTGCGGACGGTGATCTTCTTGTGGGTGGAGGACATAGGGCGAACTCTGATTGTCCCACTTTTTGGGCGCTATCGGTGATGACGAAGTGATTTCGGGCGCTAGATATTGTGGGCCGGCGAAAACAGCGCGAGCTTGCGCTCGCGTTGGGCGGCCGAGGGCGGCCGTCCCCACATCTACGATCTCGCACAAGAGAAGTAGCCAAAAAGTGCACGATATGTTATTTTTTGTGGTTTGCTGCTCGTTGGTCGGGCCTGTAAGTCTAATGCTACTAGCAGGTTAGGGATTTTTCCACAGGTTTTCCGCAATAGCGGCTTGCTCCGCGGTGCATTCCGGCGGTGGCGCTAAGTAGTTTAGAAACAGGTGGTTGCGCCCATGATCCGCCCGCCGGAACAGGTAGGGAATGGCAGACTACATTTACACCTTGGAAACCCGGCTCTCACCGGACCAGATGCGCGCCGTGAACCTGGTGCAAGACGTCGCACGGGCGCACGACATGAACCTTTACGTGACCGGTGGGACGGTTCGGGACCTTCTAACCGGATTTCCCATCCGCGACCTCGATTTTACGGTTGAAGGCAATCCTCAGAAGCTACAGAAAGATCTCGAGAAGCAGAGCGTTCGGGTCGAGCACTGGGACGACGAGTACAAAGTGCTGCGCATCTTGTTTCCCGGAAATGTGCGCGGGGAAATCGACATGGCGCACACGGAGCGCTTCGAGAAGACGGGCAAGCCTCCGGTGATTGCGGCTTCGGGCATCAGTGAGGACCTGCGACGTCGCGACTTCACGGTCAATGCGATGGCGTTGTCATTGAATCCGGGGTCACGTGGGCTGATGCTGGATCCGACGAACGGTGCGGCGGACGTGGAACTGAAGCTGATCCGCGTCCTGCATAACTACGCGTTCCTGGAAGATCCGTCGCGATTGGTGCGAGCGACGCGCCTCGCGGCACGTTGGCACGAGTGGCAACTGGAAGAGCGTACGAAGGCGCGTTACGACGCGGCCAAAGAGAACAACTACATCGAGTACCTGCCGGATCGCGCTCGCGGCATCGAGATGGCACAGATCGCTTACAACGACGATCCGCTGGCCGTAATGCGTGCGCTCGAAAAAGAGGGGTGGCTCGAGGTACTGAATCCGCACTGGACGACTGCGAAGGTGGATCAGCCAGGGCTGCAGCAGTTGCTGCGCGTGAAGCAGCAGCTATGGGAGATCGGAGTAGAGGTCGACGCGGCGCCGGCGGTGATGTACTTCCTGACGCGTAAGCTGAACGACAAGGACGTCAGCGACATGCAGAAGCGCATGCCGTTCCGCAGCCTGGTTGAGAACTGGAAGGGTTTGGAAGACGACGCCAAGGAACTGGCGAAGCGACTGAGCGGCAAGGAATCGGCCACGCCGTCGATGACGTGGAAGCTGTTGCAATCGGCCAAGCCGGAAGATTTGCTCTTCCTGGCGGCGACGGTGAAGCAGCAGGCCGTGGCCGAGAAGATCAAGAACTACTTCGGCAAATGGCGCCAGAACATGCAGAAGTTCCCGCTGCCTGAGATGACAGAACTGCAAATCACCGCCGCCATGCCGAATTACAAACAGATTGTGGACGAAGCATTCCTGATGATGCTGGACGGGAAGCTGCGTACGCATTCGGAAATCATGAAGCACTTCAAGCCATTGGCGCCGCCGCCTCCTCCGCCACCGCCTCCGCCGAAACGTGGACGTGCGGCTAAGGCCGATGCAGCAGCAGCAGGGGCTCCGGCAGCAGGGAAGAAGGGAGCGGCTCCGGCAGCGGCTCCGTCGGCGGTTGCAGGGAAACCCGGCGAAGCGCCGAAGAAAGGTGCGAAGGGTGCACCGGCGAAAGAAGCGGCGAAAGCTGTGGCACCGGCCAAGGCGGCTGCAGCTCCCGTTAAGGCTGCTCCTGCGAAGGCCCCGGTTGCGAAGGCTGCACCTGTGAAGACGGCTCCCGCAAAGGCCGAACCTCATAAGAAGGCCACGAAAGCTGCCGGACCGAAAGCGGCCAAGCCACCTGCCAAGGCTGCTGGGAATAAGGCTGCGAAGAAAGTCGCTCCGAAAAAGAAGTAAAGAGCCTCGAATGCGGGCCGAACTGCGGTTCGGCTCGCAAATTCTTTTCCAGGATGAAGGCAAGCGTTATGGAGAGTGTGCGCATCCTAGAATTCGAGAGCTGCTTTCTTGAGATCAGCAGATAGCCGTACTTCCGAATTCGGGCGAAACATTGTCAGCAAAGTCCCACCCGTTACACTTGCATTCTGGATTGTGAAAATTCTCGCTACCACCGTCGGGGAGACGGGTGGTGATGCCCTGTCAATGACGCTGAAGCTTGGCTACCTGGTAAGCACCGCGATCTTTCTGGCATTCTTCGTAGTGACGGTGACCGCGCAAATTGCGTCGCGGCGGTATCATCCGGTGTTCTATTGGCTGGTAGTTGTAGCCACGACGACGGTAGGCACGACAACCTCGGATTATCTGGATCGGACACTAGGGCTAGGCTATCCGAAAAGCTCAGCATTGCTGTTTGGCGGTGTGATACTCGTGCTGCTTGCGTGGCGCTTCACCACCGGGCATCTGCGGTTCGAAGACATCACTTCGAGGCGGGACGAACTGTTCTATTGGTTGACAATACTCGTCTCTAACACGCTCGGAACTGCGCTGGGCGACTTTACTGCTGACGACTTGGGACTGGGCTTCGAAAAAGGAGCATTGGTTTTCGCGGGCATTATCGCGCTTGTGGCGCTCTTGCACTTCTTCACGCGTATCGATAAAGCAGTGCTTTTCTGGGCCGCGTATGTACTGACCAGACCTCTAGGCGCGACGCTTGGCGACACCCTCACTAAACCAGTGTCCCAAGGCGGCTTAAATCTGGGGCGGATCACGTGTTCGCTGGTGATAGCTGCGGCGATAGTGGTTGTGGTCGCGGCGACCACGCTACGACGTAGGCCCAGTGAAGCCTTCGATTCGTTGTGACAGCACAGGCATCGATTCTCAATCCACTGGCTTTTTTCCGATAGCCTGCGCGACCGGCCAGGACTGGGTTCGATTCGAAGTTCGCCTTCAGTGCTTGTGCTGGACCGGCATGCCCAGTTTGTTCACCGTATCGCCTTCGAAGTCGAATTCGATGAGCACGGCCTGTTCGTTGCCGATGACCCATCCTTCGTGTCCTGGTTCGATGAGAACCGGGGCAGGAGCTTTAAATTCTTTGGTGCAGCCGTCGGCGTACTTCACACCCACCCCGCCTTTCACGATGAAGCCGACGTGCGCGTGCATGCAGAGGTCGGTGCCGACGTTGGGCTTCATGTGCGTGGACCAGCGAAAGCCTGGCTCATAGATGACACGTTTCACGCGCGCTGAGCCAACCTGAGAGATGTCGAGTGAGACGCCGTTGAGCTGGCGATGATCGGCTCCGGCGATGGGGGCGAGAAGTGGGTCGGTCGGCATGATGGCTCCTGTTGTGCGTCGGACATCTTACCCGAAGTGCGCGGGCGTGGCAGCAGCTTACGCGCAGTCGGTTGCAAGCAGTTCGCGAACGCAGGCGTAGAGCTCTGCTGGAGTGAAGGGCTTGTTGAGGAAGTGGGTGCAGCGAAACGAGGGATCACTTTTTTGTGCCGAGGAGATGGGAAACCCGCTGGTTAAGATCGCGCGTAAATCGGGACGGAAGTGCTTCACAATCCGTATGAGCTCGATGCCGGAGTGTGATCCGAGATGTGCATCTGTGATCAGCAGTTCGAAGGCGACTGCTTTCAGAGCAATCAGTCCCTCTTCATAAGAATGGACGCAATGGACGGTATAGCCTTCCGTCTCCAGTAACTCCTGCACGATCTGCGCGAGCTGCACCACATCCTCGACAATCAGGATCGACGTTGCGGGCATAGCGGCAGATCATAAGCCTCTTTGCACTACTTTCAAGTCGTAACGTGGATGATTTGCGAAATACGGAAAAGCGCGGTGGTCGGGGAATTCGCAGGCAGGTTAGCATGAACTCTTGCCGATTCAGGAAGTTACGTCCTCGTTTTCCACTGCTTAGGGCGAATCACGGCTGGTCGCGATGGGCGATGAAATTTAGAATAGAAGCTGTCTGCCATGTCCCAATTCGTCCATCTGCACCTGCATACTGACTATTCCATGCTCGACGGCGCGTGCGACGTCGATAAGCTTGTTAAACACGTAAAGAAGCAGGGCATGCCGGCGGTCGCCATGACCGACCACGGCAACATCTTCGGCGCGGTGAGCTTTTTCAACGCCGCCAAGGCCGAGGGCGTAAAGCCGATCATCGGCTGCGAGCTGTACATCTCGAAGAAGGACGATCACGACATTAAACGCACGCCGCCCGACGGCGACACCTACAACCACCTACTCGTGCTCGCCGAAAACGAAGAGGGCTACCGCAACCTGGTGAAGATCACGAGCGAAGCGTCGCTGCGCGGCTTCTACTACAAGCCAAGGGTGAGCAAGCGCTTCCTTAACGATCACTCAAAGGGATTGATTGCGCTCTCCGGCTGCCTGAAGGGCGAGTTCAGCGAACGATTGATGGAAGGGAAGTACGACGCGGCGAAGAAGGCGGCGGGCGAGTTGTCGGAGATCTTCGGCCGCGAGAACTTCTTCATCGAGGTGCAGAACCAGGGGCTCGAGGAGGAAGAGCAGATCCTGCCGCAGCAGTACAAAATTGCCAAAGAACTCGGGCTTCCCGTCGTCGCGACCAATGACAGCCACTATCTCTGCGAAGACGACTGGCTCGCGCAGGACGCGATGGTTTGCATCCAGACGGGCAAGGTACTTTCCGACGAAAATCGGATGAAGTTCCGCACGCACGAGTTCTTCGTGAAGAGCTACGACGAGATGCTCAGGGCATTCAAAGACCGGCCCGACGTGCTCTCGCGGACCCTGGACATCGCCGAGCGCTGCAACGTCAAGCTGAACAAGATTCCGAATCCTTTCCCGAAGTTCGATGTGCCGGAAGGCTACGACATCGACAGCTACTTCGAGCACGTGTGCCGGGAGGGTTTCGCCAAGCGCATGAACCTGCTGCGAGAATTGCAAGAGCAGGGACGTCTGCGGCACTCATTCGCCGATTATGAGCAGCGGCTGAAGTGGGAAATTGACATCATCAAGCAGATGAAGTTCCCCGGCTACTTCCTGATCGTGTGGGACTTCATTCGCTTTGCGAAAGAGAGCAACATCCCTGTGGGGCCGGGCCGTGGTTCGGCTGCCGGATCGCTGGTCGCATATTCAATGGCGATTACCGATGTCGATCCGCTGCAGAACAACTTGCTCTTCGAGCGCTTCCTGAATCCGGAGCGCGTGTCCATGCCTGATATCGACGTGGACTTCTGCATGAACCGGCGTGAGAAGGTGATCCACTACGTCACCGAGAAGTACGGACGCGAGCAGGTGGCGCAGATCATCACGTTCGGAACCATGGCGTGCAAAGCGGCCATCAAGGACACTGGCCGCGTGATGGGTCTGCCGTTCAGCGAAATGGACCGAATCGTGAAGATGGTGCCGGCGACGTTGAACATCACCATCGACCAGGCGCTGGCGGATTCGCCCTCGCTTGCCGAGGCTTATGAAAAAGAGCCGCAGGTAAAGGAAGTCATCGACACGGCAAAGAAGCTAGAAGGCCTGGTTCGCAATGCGGGCATGCACGCTGCTGGCGTC